>CALXAU010000112.1 GCA_944386355.1 uncultured Clostridia bacterium | reverse complement strand
CAGCAGGTGGACATGCTCCCCCTGTTCTCCGCCGGGGAGTGTGGAGAGAACAGCTACTATGAGCTCATCGCCCAGGAGCTGGGGGTCAAGCCGGAGAAAGTTGTGGGCTGTGACCTGTATCTTTACCCCCGAGTGGCTCCCTCCCTGTGGGGCGCCAAGGAGGAGTTCATCTCTTCCCCCCGCCTGGATGACCTCCAGTGCGCCTACACCTCTATGAAGGCCCTGGTGGACAGCCACAACCCCCACGGGGTCAACGTGTGCTGCTGCTTTGACAACGAGGAGGTGGGCTCCGGCACCAAGCAGGGGGCGCTGTCCACCTTCCTGCGGGACGTGCTCCAGCGCCTCCACGCCGCCCTGGGCCATGCCCCCGAGGACTACTTCCGGGCGGTGGCCAAGAGCTTCATGGTGTCCTGTGACAACGCCCACGCCGTCCACCCCAACCACCCCGAGAAGACGGACGGGGAGAACTGCGTGTATCTAAACCAGGGCATCGTGGTGAAGTTCTCCGCCAACCAGAAGTACACCACCGACGGCATCAGCGCCGCCATCTTTATGCAGCTGTGCAAGGATGCCCAGGTGCCTGTGCAGACCTTTGCCAACCGCAGCGACATGGCAGGCGGCAGCACCCTGGGCAACCTGTCCACCCAGCAGGTGTCTCTCCACACCGTGGACGTGGGTCTGCCCCAGCTGGCCATGCACTCCACCTACGAGACGGCGGGGGTGAAGGATTCGGCCTACATGGTCCAGGCCCTCACCGCCTTCTATAACACCGACCTGGACATCACCGACAGCGATCGGTTTGTGCTGGGCTGAGAATTATGAGAAATGAGGTGTATTTCATGGGTCAACCGCTGCAATTTTGCCGAGGCGGTGGGTGTACCGCCAAGCTGGGCCCTGCGGCCCTGAGCCGGGTGCTGGAGAAGCTGCCCCGGCCCACCGACCCCAATTTGCTCATTGGTGCCCAGTCCAGCGACGACGCCGCCGTGTATCGCCTCACCGATGACCTGGCCATTGTCCAGACCCTGGACTTCTTCCCGCCCATGCTGGACGACCCCTACCTTTTCGGGCAGGTGGCCGCTGCCAACGCCCTCAGCGACATTTATGCCATGGGGGGAGAGGTGAAGACGGCGCTGAACATCGTCTGTTTCCCTGAGGAGATGGACCTGAACATTCTGGGTGAGATTCTCCGGGGCGGCAGTGAGAAAGTGCTGGAGGCAGGGGGGTCCCTGGCTGGGGGCCACTCCATCGCCGACCAGGAGGTGAAGTACGGCCTGTCTGTGACGGGGGTGGTCCACCCCCAGCGGATTCTGGCCAACAACACTGGGAAGGTGGGGGACCACCTCATCCTCACCAAGCCCCTGGGGGTGGGCCTGCTGTGCACCGCCGCCCGGCTGGGCCAGGCGGACCCCCAGGCCTTCGGAGGAGCGGTGAAGTCCATGACCACCTTAAATAAATACGCCGCCCAAGTGGCGGCTAAATACCGGGTCCACGCCGCCACCGATGTGACGGGGTTCGGATTGTTGGGGCATCTCCATGAAATGATGCGCACCGACCTGTCCGCCCGGATTTTTGCCCACGCTCTGCCCGTGCTGGACACGGCTCTGGAGTGCGCCGATGAGTTTTACCTCACCGCAGCCGGACAGCGCAACCGCAACTTTGCTGCTACCCGGGCGGTGCTCCACGGGCTCACCTTTGCCCAGGAGGAGCTGCTCTTTGACCCCCAGACTTCGGGGGGACTATTGCTGGCAGTGGAGGAGGCGGATGCAGGACCTCTGCTGGACCAGCTGCGCACATTAGGCCTGCCCTGCGGCGACATTGGGACCATTCTGCCCCGATTGGACGCAGAGATCATAGTAGAACCGTAAATAAGAGGAGGAAATGAATATGGAATTTCTGGTGGATGCCCGTGGCAAGGCCTGTCCCTTGCCCGTGATTGAGACCCGCAATGCTCTGCGGGAACACGGAGCTCCGGTGGTGACCCTGGTGGACAACGACATTGCCCGGCAGAACGTGGAGAAAATGGCCCGTCAGATGGGCCTGAATGCCGCCACCCAGCAAGAGGAGGGAAACTGGCGCATCACCCTCACCGCCGCAGCCGAGCAGGGCTTCGACCCGGACAGCCAGGAGGTGGCAGACCTGATGGAGAACATTCCCCCCTGTACGGTGCCTGTCCAGGGTCCCACGGTGGTGGTGCTCTCGGCCGATGTGATGGGCACCGGGGATGATACCCTGGGCCGGGCCCTGATGAAGGGCTTTGTCTACGCCCTCACTCAGCTGGATGAGGCACCGGACACCGTACTGCTCTACAACGGCGGCGCCAAGCTGTCCGTGGAGGGGGCGGAGACGGTAGCGGACTTGCAGACTCTGGCGGAAGCCGGGGCTGAAATCCTCACCTGCGGCACCTGCCTGAACCACTACGGACTCACCGAGAAGCTGGCCGTGGGCAGCGTCACCAACATGTATGTTATCGCCGAAACTCTGGCCAAGGCCGGAAAGGTCATCCGCCCATGAGAGGCGTGGTGGTAGTCCGGGGCGGAGGGGACCTGGCCACCGGGACCATTCTGCGCCTGTACCAGTGCGGAGTGCGGGTGTTGGTGCTGGAGTGCGCCCAGCCCACCGCCATCCGCCGGGCGGTGGCCTTCTGCGAGGCGGTGTATGACGGAATGAGCCAGGTGGAAGGTGTGACCTGTCGCCGCATTGACACCCCCGAACAAGCCGAAAACGTATGGGCAGCGGGGGAGATTCCCCTGCTGGTGGACGAGACCGGAGCGTGCCTGCCTCAGGTCCGGCCTGTGGCTCTGGTGGATGCGATCTTGGCCAAGCGAAACCTGGGCACCACCCGGGACATGGCCCCCATTACCGTGGCCCTGGGCCCGGGGTTTGTGGCTGGGGTGGATGTGGACGCCGTGGTGGAGACCATGCGGGGCCACCGCCTGGGCCGAGTGCTCTACACCGGGGCCGCCCAGCCCAACACTGGAGTTCCGGGGAAAATCGGTGGCTACGACAAGGAGCGGGTCATCCACGCCCCGGCAGACGGGGCGCTGGTGCCCTGCGCCGCCATCGGCGACGTGGTGCAGGCGGGACAGACCCTGGCCATGCTGGGGGATGTGCCCGTACCTGCCACCATTGACGGCGTGCTCCGGGGACTCATCCGGGCGGGATACCCGGTGACAAAAGGCTTGAAAATGGCAGACATTGACCCCCGTCTGGGGGAGCGGGAGAACTGCACCACCGTCTCGGACAAGGCACGGGCCATTGCCGGGGGCGTGTTGGAGGCCCTGCTCCACCTGGCCCAGGAGAGGGGGCTCACCGGTCGCCTGTTGGGGGAGGAATAAGACTGTGATTTACTTGGATTCAGCGGCTACCTCCTTTTTGAAGCCGCCTTGTGTGGCCCAGGCGGTGGTGGATGCCATGCACACGGTGGGGTCCCCGGGCCGGGGAGCCCATCCCCTGACCCTGGCGGCCTCCCGCACCGTGTGGGCCTGCCGGGAGGCGGTGGCCGAACTGCTGGGGGCCTATGACCCTGCCCGGGTCTGCTTCACCCCCAACTCCACAGTGGCGCTGAACACTGCCATTTGCGGCCTGTACGGCCCGGGTGACCATGTGATTACCACTGCCCTGGAGCACAACTCCGTGCTGCGCCCTCTGTATCGGCTGGAGGAGCAGGGGATGGAGTTGACGATTCTTCCAGCAGACGAGACAGGCAACATCGACTATGAGGACTTTGCCCGAGCCCTGCGCCCCAATACTCGGGGGGTGGTGTGCACCCATGCCTCCAACGTCACGGGGAATACCCTGGACTTGGAGCGCATTGGGGCCTTTTGTCGGGCACATAACCTTACTTTTGTGGTGGATGCCTCCCAGTCTGCGGGGGTGCTGGAGGTCAATCAGCAGGCGGTGGGGGCTTCCGTGGTTTGCTTTACCGGACACAAGGGACTGCTGGGCCCCCAGGGAACTGGGGGGCTGAGTGTGGCCCCGGATGTGACCCTCCGTCCTCTGGTGGTGGGGGGCAGCGGCGTACACAGCTATGACCGCCGCCACCCCCAGGACCTGCCCGAGGGCCTGGAGGCGGGCACCCTCAATGCCTGCGGCTTGGCTGGGCTGTTGGCCGGGATCACCTACATCCGGGACCAGGGCCGGGAGAACCTGTACCGACAGGAGATGGAGTTGGCCCGAGCCTTTGTAAATGGGGTGCGAAGCCTCCCCGGCGTAACCCTGTACGGGGATGTGGATGCGCCCAACCGCACGGCGGTGGTGTCCTTGAACCTGGGAGAGGAGGACGCCGGAGAGGTGGCGGATGTGCTGGCCCAGGAGTTTGGCATTTGCACCCGGGCGGGGGCCCACTGCGCGCCCCTCATCCATGAGGCCCTGGGAACCTCGGCACGGGGTGCAGTGCGGTTTTCCTTCTCCCATTTGAATACCCCGCAAGAGGTGGCCCAAGCCGTGGACGCTGTGGCAGACTTGGCTGGGCGAATTTGAGAAAGAAGAAAAAGATGAATTGAGAGAGGTAGAAGAGAGATGAAAGAGAGTAAATGGACGCTGTTGGGATTTGGAGTATTGGGCGGCGTGTTAGCTGCCCTGCTGGCCTTTTTCGGTAATCCGGGAAACATGGCCCTGTGTATCGCCTGCTTTATCCGGGACACTGCCGGTGCCATGGGGATGCACAACGCCAATACGGTGCAGTATGTTCGCCCGGAAATCGTGGGCATTGTGGTGGGGGCCATGATTTTGGCCTTGGTGCGCAGGGAATATAAGTCCACCGCAGGCTCAGCCCCGGTGATGCGCTTTGCCCTGGGGGTCATGACTATGATTGGGGCACTGGTGTTCCTGGGATGCCCGCTGCGCATGGTGCTGCGTATGGCGGCGGGAGACCTGAACGCCTGGGTGGCCCTGATTGGATTTGTGGGCGGCATTGCCACCGGAGCGCTGTTTTTGCGCCGGGGCTTCTCCCTGGGCCGCTCCTATGATGCAATGCCCGCCGGGGGCGGGGTGCTCTCGGTGATGCTGGTGGTGGTGCTGGTGTTGTCTGTGACCACCGGTGTGATGATGGTGTCCACCCAGGGGCCTGGGAGCATGCATGCACCGGTCTTGCTCTCCCTGGTGTGCGGTCTGGCCTTTGGCGCCATCGCCCAGCACAGCCGGATGTGCTTTGCAGGCTCCTTCCGCAACCTGATTTTCACCCGGGACGTGTCCATGATTTTGGTGATTGCCGGGGTGTTTGTGGCCATGCTGGTGTACAACATCGCCGGGGGCACCTTCCATCTCTCCTTTGCAGGACAGCCCATCGCCCACTCCCAGCACCTGTGGAGCATTCTGGGCATGTATGCTGTGGGCCTGGCGGCCACGTTGGCCGGAGGCTGTCCGCTGCGCCAGCTGGTGCTGGCCGGGCAGGGCTCCTCGGATGCTGCCTGTAACGTGCTGGGTATGTTTGTAGGGGCAGCCATTGCCCACAACTTCAAACTGGCCTCCTCGGCGGAGGGGACAACCCCGGCTGGCCGCATTGCGGTGGTGGCGGTGGTGGTGGTCCTGCTGCTGGTGGGCCTGGTTGGTACCCGACAGAAGAAGGACTGAGATAGACCATGTTGAGAAAACCTCAGCTCCGCCTGGTCATCACCTTTCACACCACGGCGGAGGCGTTGAGAACGGAACAATTGGCCCGGGCGGCGGGGCTGGAGGGGCGGCTGATTCCAGTGCCCCGCCAGCTCAGCGCCGGGTGTGGCCTGGCCTGGAGCGGGGCTCCGGAGACGGAGAAGACCCTGCGCCTGGCCCTGGAGGGTGCAGGAATCCAGGCCGAGCAGATGACCCAACTGACCATTTAGGAGGGATGCAGGTGGATAACGGATATCGGGCTCTGGCCCGGGCCCTGGAGGAACGGGGCTTGGTGTGGCGGGTCACCTCTCTGGAGGAGGAGACCCTGGGCCAGGCGGTCCAATTGGAGCAGCGTCCCGCCTGGCTGGGCCACGGCTTCCAGCCTCCCTGTCAGACCACGGATGAGGAGGGGCGGTCGGTGCTGGTGGAGTGCCTGCGCCGAGAAAAGACCCTGCTCATCTGCGGCGGCGGACATGTGTCGGTGCCCGTGGCCCGGCTGGGCGTGATGCTGGGCTACCAGGTGACGGTGGTGGACGACCGAGAGGAGTTTGCCCAGCCCCAGCGGTTTGAGCCGGGGGTGGACACCGTGTGCGCCCCCTTCGAGGAATACCTGTCCCACACCTTCCCCTGGGAGGA
>CALXAU010000111.1 GCA_944386355.1 uncultured Clostridia bacterium | reverse complement strand
GCTTGTACAGGCTGCAAATGCTTCCGGTAAAACAAACCTCCGTGAACCAGATTTGTTGATGGTCATTACCGGCGGCGAACTTGCATACACGCGGCCGGACGGCGTAAAGATCATCCCGATTGGCTGTCTGAGAGACTGAGTATGAGTTCAGACCCGTAGGGAGCTCCGCAGTGCTGCAAAGCTCGCAAGGAATACATCATCGGAAATTGTTCAACCTTGATTTCTCGCGGAGAATTTTTATGCAGCGAGAAAAGGACACGCCTCAGACCGTTCGGCATGAGGCGTGTTTATCATGACAGGACGCGTACAGCGGAGATGGAACTGCATGCGCCGGAAAGGGAAAATGCAGATTCAGCGCTGAACACGACCAGACCCAGAGCCGGTCATCAGAGCACGAACTTCCTCCACGGAGACCTGATTGAAGTCATGCTCGATCGTGTGCTTCAGGCAGGAAGCTGCCACGGCGAAGTCAATGGCATCCTGATCGGAGTAGTTCTGAGAAAGAGCGTAAATGAGTGCGCCGCCGAAGGAGTCACCGCCGCCAACACGGTCAACGATCTGGATATCATAGCTGCGGGAGAGGCAGGCTTTGTCAGTCGCTGTGTCATAGAGTATGCCAGCCCATGTGTTCTCGCTCGCGGAAATGCTGCCGCGCAGGGTGATGGCGACCTTCTTGGTGCCGAAACGGGATGCGATCTGACGTGCGACGCTGGTGTATGCGTTATAATCAAGCTTGCCGCCTTCGATGTCGGTATGCTCAGCCTGAATACCGAACACATCAGATGCGTCCTCTTCGTTTGCGATGCAGACATCGACATAGGGCATCAACTCGCTCATGACCTTACAGGCCTGCTCGCGTGTCCAGAGCTTCTTGCGGTAATTGAGGTCGCAGCTGATGGTTACGCCGTGCGCCTTTGCGGCCTTGCAGGCTTCCATGCAGGCCTCGACCATGTTCTCACTCAGTGCCGGAGTGATGCCGGTGAAGTGGAACCACTCTGCGCCGCCGAAGATGGTATCCCAATCGAAATCAGAGGGATCAGCGGTTGCGATGGCGGAGTCCGCGCGGTCATAGATGACTTTGGACGGACGCTGGGAAGCGCCTTTTTCTACATAGAAGATGCCCAGACGCTTGCCACCTCTGACGATGAAGCGGGTATCGACACCGTAGCGGCGCATTTCATTGACGACGCAGTTGCCGACTTCATGTGCCGGAACTTTGGTGACGAATGCGGTATCCAGACCATAGTTTGCAAGGGAAACAGCGACGTTTGCTTCGCCGCCTGCGAGAGAGGCTTCGAACTTCGTGGCCTGCACGATGCGGAGATAGCCTTCGGGGTTGAAACGGAACATGACCTCGCCGAAAGTGACAAATCTGCCCATGATTATGAAATCCTCCTGTGATCGATTTTGAATTTGGTTATTTGATGTTGATGTTTTCGACAAAACGGCGCGCTTCTGCCGTGATGAGGTCGTAGCGCTCCTGTGCGACCCATTCCTTGTTGACCAAGTAGCCGCCAACACCGACACCATAGGCACCGGCGTTCATGAAAGCGGCACAGTTATCGGCATTCACGCCGCCAACAGCCAGAAAGCGGATATGATTGAGCGGAGCAGAGAGCGCTTTGAGGTAAGCGGGCGCATTGTCGATGCAGGGGAAGAGCTTGACGAAGTCAGCGCCGGCATTATGAGCCTTCTTGGCCTCGGTCGCGGTGTATGCGCCGGGGAGGCTGACCATGTCCAGCTCGACCGTGCGCCGGATGACGTCTTCGTCCGTGTCGGGAGAGACGATGTACTGCGCTCCGGCTTCCTTGGCGGCCTCGACCAGCGCAACGCTGGTGACAGTGCCGGCGCCGATCAGCATTTTGCTGCCCATCAGCTCACGCGACTTGCGGATGGCATTCTGGGTATGAACGAAGGAAGCCGGATCCTTTTGGTTGAAGGTGACTTCCATCAGCTTCACGCCGCCTTCATAGAGTGCCTGTGCAATCTTAGGAACCTTTTCTTCGTCAGCGCCGCGGACGATTGCAATGATCTTGTTCTCAAGGATGGATTCAATGACCTGTTCACGCATGATATATACCTCCATGTTTTTGAATGTTTCATAATATAAAACACATATTCATATCATTAAGTCCGACTGCAATAACATTGTGAGAATCGTGTGCAAAACTGGTTGCAATAGCACCACGTTGCAATCCATAATTCTCCAGAAGAGCTACGGCAAAATGTCCGGTGGCATGATGCCGTTCTAAAACTGCAATTTTGCACAGATTACCACTCTGCAATTCATTCTGTATTCTTTCAGCCGCAACTTCCGACTTCTCTGTTATTATTTGACCATCAATAATTTTAATAACTGGGTAACTCTCACCTTCATATTCGGGCAAAACAAACTGGTCAGGTTTCAGTTTAGCTATTTGAATCGAGTTTTTATATCTTCTGGCAGTTTTGTCATATTTGGGCGCTCGCCAATTTGTTACATCAATGCCGCTCTTAAAAACGCGGTTGATTTTAAAATCGTCTAAGTTATCCAAAACGACTATATCAGCCATAAAACCTGGAGCAATGTTGCCGATATGTTCCAATCCATAAATCTTTGTCGCATTAATAGTTGCCATTTTGATTGCCGTGACGGGCGGGATACCCAATGCCACAGACCGGCGAACATTGTAATGGATAGTTCCTTTGCGTTGAATATCTTCAATGTGCATATCGTCTGTACAAAAGGCAAAATTATCAGTAGATACTTGGTTACAGACAATGCCTTCCACAATGGCATCCAAGTTTTTTGAAGCGCTGCCTTCCCTAATTAAAACACTCATTCCAGCCCGCGCTCTTTCAATTGCTTGTTCATATGTGGTGCTTTCATGGTCGGTGGTAATAGATGCAAGGGCATATGCCTGTAATTGTTGCCCCGTCAATCACCTTCCCGTGAAACAACTCCAGTTTTTTAAAAATCTCTTGGCTTGCACCAAGGACGTTTACGTAATCCATAACCTCGCCCAAGCCTAATACACGTGGATGAACATGATGACCCACGGCATCGCCAATCCACACATTGAGTACAAGGACAGCCTGAGTGACCAGAATACCGACACCGGCAAGTATACCAAGATACTGGCTTTCACGCTTTTCTTCGTGTCCAGTCTAGTATTCCCCTTCCAATCAGGGGATTTTTGCAACATCTATTCCTGCGGGTTCAGTCCATTAGCGAGTGATTTTCGGTAAAAAAGAGCGACACCGCCGGTGCCGCTCTCCTTGCCAAACCTCATGGCCGCTCGGGTCGCTCTTAAGCGTCCCCATCTTTCACATGAGAAAAAGCGGTTTTTAATGGCGCATACACTTTTTTCAGAGGCTACCAATGAATCGGCAACCTACCTGTGCATAGAATTTCTCTACGCAAAGATTGCTTATAATCGTTGTAACTTGTTACCCTAACGACTTCTGATTCACCAAGTACTCCATTTCATCACCTTCATACCCGGAAATAGGGCTTCAAATACTCATGGATGCGGCTCACCTCTTTATAACATTGCGCATCAAAAGTCGTAGTTGTCTCCCGTATCGCATCACATTTAATTACACCGCGCTCCACCAAGAGCGCTTTTCCATAGGGATTCCAAAACTGCCGCTCATATAATTGAGCTATTACAGCAACATCATGTAAAGCGCGAGCACCCTCGCGGTCACCGGCATAATACTTATTCCAGATATCCACATAAATGTCTGTTAAAGCGCTGGCGGGCATAACGCCACAAGCACCATGATCCAAATCGCCCAGCATTGTAAAGGCGCCGCCGCCAGCAAAAACTCCAGACAAAGTACCTTCGGGCAATGTTTTCGCAATTTCAAGCATTTTTTTGGTCACTTGCTGAGAGAAGTTCCCCTCTTCTTTGGCATATTGAACATGATCGTTTTCTTGTACCAACTGCATCATTTGTTCCGCAGTAAGCGTTCCGCCAAGCAGCGGAGCATTTTGGATAAATATTGGAATATCCACAACACTGTTGATGGCTTGATAATACTCTCGGACTTTTTCCCACGAGACTTTTCCCAACACAGATTCCACCACCGGTGGTGTGCTGCTTATCGCATGAGCGCCATGCGCTACAGCATGCTTTGCAAACATCACACCATGGCTTTGGCTGCGGGATGCAATGCCAACCACCACTGGTACGCGGTCCTTGTTCTGATCCAGGATCGTTTCAATAACTTTGTTGTGCTCCTCATCGGTCAATGTGTAAAATTCACTTGACATGGCCGTTGTAAGAAGGCCCGCCGCG
>CALXAU010000110.1 GCA_944386355.1 uncultured Clostridia bacterium | reverse complement strand
GGACGTTCTCCAGCCGGGTGCGGTCCTCCACCGTGTTCTTGGCCTCCAGGGCGGCGGCGTAGCCCGTCCGGGCCAGAACCTCCTCGTAGAAGTCAGGCAGGGACAGCTCCCCGGAGCGCTTCCGCAGGCCCTCCATGAGGTCGGTGAACTGCGCCAGCTTGGCCGCCGCCTTCCCCAGATCGGGGTAACTGCGGGCGTTTTTCACCACCTCCCACAGGCTCTTTCTCTCCTGGACGGCGATGGCCTGGGCGGTGTCCACCGTCTTCTGGCCGATGCCCCGGGCGGGGACGTTGATGATACGGGCCAGGCGCAGGTCGTCAGCCGGGTTGTTGAGGGCACAGAGGTAGGCCAGCATGTCCTTGACCTCCGCCCGGTCGAAGAAGCGGATGCCGCCGATGATGCGGTAGGGCACGCCGTTGCGCTTGAAGGCCTGCTCGATCTGGTTGGACTGGGCGTTCATCCGGTAGAGGACGGCGTTGTCCCGCCATTTCCGCCCCTGGCTGTACCCGGAGAGGACCTGGGCGGCCACATACTGGGCCTCGTCGCTCTCGTTCATGGCGGTGTAGAGCTGGAGCTTGTCCCCCTTCTGGCGGTGGGTCCACAGCTCCTTGCCCTTCCGGCCCTGGTTGTTCCGGATGACGGCGTTGGACGCCTCCAGGATATTGCCGGTGGAGCGGTAGTTCTCCTCCAGCCGGATGACCCGGGCCCCCTTGTACTGGTTTTCAAAGGAGAGGATGTTCTCAATGGTGGCGCCCCGGAAGCGGTAGATGGACTGGTCGTCGTCGCCCACCACGCAGATGTTCTCCCACCGGCCCGCCAGCAGGGCGGAGAGCCGGTACTGGAGCTGGTTGGTGTCCTGGTACTCGTCGATGAGGACGTAGCGGAACTTCCGCTGGTAGTAGTCCCGGACCTCCTCGTACTCCTGGAGGAGGCGGACGGTGTCCAGGATGAGGTCGTCGAAGTCCAGGGCGTTGGCCTCCCGGAGGCGGCGCTCATACTCCACGTAGACCTTGGCTATGCGGGTGAGGCGGTAGTCCCCCTGCTTTTCGCACCGGGCCAGGTAGTCGGGTCCGGAGAGCATCCCGTCCTTGGCCCTGGAGATCTCGGAGAGGATGGACCGGGGCGGGAAGGTCTTGTCGTCCATGTTGAAGTCCTTCAGGATATCCTTGACCACCCGCTCGGCGTCGGCGGCGTCGTAGATGGTGAAGGACTTGTCAAAGCCCAGCCGGTCGATGTCCCGGCGGAGGATGCGCACGCAGGCGGAGTGGAAGGTGGAGGCCCAGATGTCGTTGGCGTCGGGCCCCAGCATCTTTTCCAGCCGGTGCTTGAGCTCCCCGGCGGCCTTGTTGGTGAAGGTGATGGCGATGATGGACCAGGGCACGGCGGGGTCCAGGCGGCACAGCCGCTCCGCCTCCTCCCTGCCCTCGTCCACCGGGTGGGCGGCGTAGGCCTCCAGGAAGCGGAGGTCGTCCTCGCTCACCCACTCGGGCACCTCGTCAGAGTCGGACCCCCGGCCGTACTTCATCAGGTTGGCCACCCGGTGGATGAGCACGGTGGTCTTGCCGCTGCCCGCCCCCGCCAGCACCAGCAGGGGCCCCTCGGTGCTCAGCACCGCCTGGCGCTGCTGGGGGTTCAGCTTGCCGAACTCCCCGGCGATGACGGCCCGTCGGGCCTTGCAGAATCTCAGTTGTTGCGCGTTATCCAGCATAGGTTCACCTAATTTCTTTTGTTGCGGACGGAATGCCTCCTCCGCCGGACAGGCGGGGAGAGACGCCATTTCGGCACAAATGCGCCGCGCCCCGCGGGCGCGGCGCACGGCATATGAAACCCCTCACACCGTCTCGGTGAGGAAGGCGGCCCGGTAGGTCTGTCTCAGCTCTTCCCAGGCGGCCCTGGCCCGGTCCGGATCGTCGAAGAGACCAAAGACGGTGGGGCCGGTGCCGCTCATGTTGGCCCCCAGGGCGCCGTGCCCCACCAGCACCGACCGGATGGACCGGACCTCGGCGCGCTGCCGGGGGGGGAGCACATCCTCAAAGACGTTGTACATCCGCCGGGCCACGCCCCCCAGGTCTCCCGCCGCCAGGGCGGAGAGGACCCCGTCGGTGTCGGGGCGGCACTTGAGCCGCACCCCGTCCACCGCCCGGAAGAGCTCCGGGGTGGAGATGGAGAAGGTGGGCTTGCAGAGGACCACGTGGCACCGGGGCAGGGGGGCCAGGGGGGTGAGGATCTCGCCCCGGCCCTCGGCCAGGGCGGTGCCCCCCAGGACGCAGTAGGGCACGTCGGAGCCCACCGCCTCCCCGAGCCTGGCCAGGGCCAGAGGGCCGTACCCCGCCTCCAGCATGCCGTTGAGGGCCCGGAGGACGGCGGCGGCGTCGGAGGAGCCGCCCCCCATGCCGGCGCAGACGGGGATGCGCTTTTCAATGGCGATGGCTACGCCCCCCAGGTCCCGTCCCGTTTCGGCCTGAAAGGCCAGGGCGGCGGCGGCGGCCAGATTCTTCTCGTTGTTGGGGAGGAAGCTCAGGTCGGTGCGGACCTTCAGCCCCTCCCCCGTCCCCGTCTCCACAGTGAGGGTGTCGGCCAGGGCCAC
>CALXAU010000109.1 GCA_944386355.1 uncultured Clostridia bacterium | reverse complement strand
GAGATGTTAGTGGAGATGGAAAAATTAATAGTATGGACTTATTAGTATTACAAAGGCATATATTAGAAATAGAAAAATTAAAAGGACTATTTATTCAAGCAGGGAATATTAATAAAAATGGCAAAAATCCATCATCTTTAGACTCATTAATAATACAAAGGCATATATTAGGACTAAAAGAAATAGAACAATAGAAAGGAATGTTATTAAAATGAGAAACAAAATATTAATTGCTTTTTTACTAATATTATTTCTTAGTTTAAACATCTGTTATGCACAAGAGATAAAAATAGCAGGCACGGTATTTCCAGAACAAAAAAATAATACTAATCTGAGTATATTAAGATTAAACCATGAAGGAATTAGCCCAGAATTTCAAAAAGATATAAAGACATATTATTTTGTTACAGACAAAGCAATTGAAAATTTAGATGTAACAGCTATTCCAGAGAACAACAAAGCTATTGTTACAGTAACAGGAAATCAAAATTTACAAATAGGAAATAATGTAATTACTATAACAGTAGAAGCGGAAGATAAAAGTAACACATCACAATATAAAATTCACGTGACTAGAACAGATAACCTAGAACTAGCAAATGCAAATTTGGAAACACTTGCAATAAGAGAAACACCGCTAACACCAGAGTTTGATAGTAATATGACTGAATATAAAGCAGAAATAGCAAATAATGTAAGTAAAATAGAACTATTAGCTATTCCACAAAGAGAAGGTGCTACTGTAACGATATCTGGAAGTGAAGAAATGCAAATAGGACATAACAAAATAGAAGTTACAGTCTTAGCAGAAGATGGTATAACAAGTAAAAAATATCATATAGATATTTATAGACGAAATGAGGCTGAAGAGATTGAAGAACAAGAACAAAAGAAGATAGAAGCGGAAAGACTAGCTGTTATTTTAGAAGAACAAGAAAATAACAATAGAGAAACACCTATGGAAAAAGGAAAAACCACAACTATAATAGGTATAAGTATTGCTATCGTTTTAGCCATAACTATAGCAGGATTAATTATTTATAAAAAGAAAAAGAAGGTTTAAAAAAGAAAATATTGGAAAAAATACTGTCATAAGGCAAAGTTAAAATTTAAGCTTTGAGAAAGGAAAAAAATGACAGTATTTTTAATTATAATATTATTAACTGCTTTAAGTATAATCATAATTACTAGCTCAACGTTAAGAATAGATATAAAAGAACTAGAAATTATAAATACTAAAATAATAAAATTCACAATAGTAATTAATTTATTAGCATTTAACAAATTAAAGTGGATAGCAATTAGATTAGACAAAGATAGAATAGAAAAAGTAAGAAAAAATATGAAAATAACAATAATTAATAAAATATTAGATACAAAAATATTAAAAAAATATAGAAACATCGAAAAAGTAATGATAAAAGACTGGAAACAGATATTAAAAAAATCAAATAATATTAAAATAGAAAAAGCAGAAATAAAATTACAAATAGGAACAGAAAATCCAGTAATAACAGCATATACTGTAGCAATATTATCAATAATATTAAGTATAATATTAGCAAGAAAAATGAAAGAACCTAAATATGAAATTAAACCTGTGTATATAGATAAAAATTATTTACATTTATTCTTAAAAGGTATAATATCTGTAAAATTGGTACATATTATCAATATGAAAAAAGAGTTAGAAAGAAAGGAAGTGTACCAAAAGTATGGAAGAACATCCAATAGAAGGGCTTATGCTAACAGCAATGGATAGTATAAGAGACATGATAGATGTAAACACAATAATAGGAGAACCAATGCAAATACAAGAAGGCATAAACATTATACCTATTTCAAAAGTCTATTTTGGATTTGTAGCAGGAGGAAGTGAATTTAAAGGAGAATCAATAGAAGATTATAAGAAAAAAGAAGATGAAGAAAATATTTCGTATAGAAATCCATTTGGAGGAGGCAGTGGAGCAGGAGTTTCCATAAAACCAGTAGCTTTTATGATAATACAAGGACAAACTGTAAAACTATTACCAGTAGAACATAATTGCACAATAGATAGAATACTAGATTATATGCCAGAACTATGTGAAAAAACAGAAAAGATAATAGAAAAAATGATGAGCAAAAAAGAAAAAACAGAAGAAATAAAAATTCAAAAACCGAAGGTAAAAAAAGTGGGGTTAAATTATAAATATACTTATGAAAAGCCAGAAGAGGAAGAAGACCAATAAAATTAATAGATGGACGAGTAAATATGCTCGTCCATCTATTAATATAAAAATATTTTAGTCATTAAATGTTACTACATATCCATTTAAATCAGGTCTATTAACATTCTCATCAGTTACTTGATTTAAAGTCCAATTTTCAAATCTTATATTATTATTTTCTCCCATTAGAGTTTTTGATATTGTTTGATTTTCTTTGTCAAAATAATATGTATTGCTTACAATGCCTGTAAATGGTTGTAAAACATAACATTTCTCACCATCGATTTCTTTAGTACTTATAGAAAATGTTAATGCTATTTTAATTTTATCCATTGCTTTATCTGGTAAAACAGATGATAGAATAGTATTTGCTACTGAATCTGGAAAAGCTTCATAAGTTTCTAAATGAGAAACTATAGCAGTTGAGGTTTTTGCATTTATGCTTATGTGTTCTTTTGTGGTTTCGTCATACCAATTTATACTGTCAATATTATCATCAGTCTTCCATATTTCCATACTTCTTCCATCTTTGTAGAAATATTCACATACTACATTTTTATTGCTGTCTGGCATAAAAGAATATGAATAATTGCTAGATGAGAAAAATTCTTCTTTTGTTTTAGCTAATTTATTTATAATAATATATTTTCGAGTAACACTTATTATAAATATAATTAGCAATAATAGGATAATAATTCCTATAATCATTAGTACTTTTTTCTTACTCATAAAATCAACCCCCTATATTTTTTTATATGAATCTCTTGAAGTATATATCCATTATAACCTATTGGTAAAATTTTTTCAAATTATTTTGCAAATTTTTGTAAAGATATAGGAATTTATTTAATGCAAAATGTGTAGGGGCGAGCATTGCTCGTCCATGCTTCATTGGAATGACCCAATATTAATAAATATAAAAAAAACGGACG
>CALXAU010000108.1 GCA_944386355.1 uncultured Clostridia bacterium | reverse complement strand
GAGAACGCGGCAACAAACCCTTTGAACTTGAACTTATGCTGCGGATACATATGATTCAAAATCTATACGACCTGTCGGATATGGGCGCAATGGGCGGGGTCATTGATATCCGTGCCTTTTCAGCGTTTTGCGGGATGGACTCCAGCAATCAGGTGCCGGATGGGGATATCGGACGGTTCCATGCGTTACTGGTGGAGCATGGCATGAGCTGCAGCAGAAGCTGTTTGCGCAGGTGGTTGAATTGCTCGAGGCCAAAGGGATGATTCTGAAAAAGGGAACGATAGTGGTTCCACCATCATCTCGGCGCCAGTTCGACCAAAAACAAAGAGAAGGAAGGTGATGCGGATGACGAATATGAAGCGTTTTCTTGGTGCAACTTGTCGCTTGAATTGTACACTAATGCCTATATTTGTTTATACATGAACTGCGTGGCAAGGTGTTGGAGGAAGCACATAAGCGTAGTCGCCAGTTACGTCATCGGAGTGCCCTTGTACACATGGCGGGGAGGGATGCATAAAAATAAAATAACTATAATGTGCTGATTTATTGGTAGTGTTGGTCTTGCTTTTTAACCTGACCGTCCTTCGGTAGCAAAGATACAGTAGACTTCCCCGGCGGGTAATAAGGGGAATCCGGTTCATGTGAATCTGAAGAAGTATACTGGAAAAATAGCATATACAGAGAAATTATTGACTGTTGGGAGATTGCAATATTGACTTGTGGCAATATTAGCTGCAAAAAGTGATAAAAATGCTGTATGACATCAAATAACAAACGGAACGAAAGACATCCATCAATAGGAGGAATGAAAATGAGTAAGCGTTTATTTGTTATCCTTTTCACTGGGATTCTAATCCTTTCTATGGCTGCCTGCGGCGGTACTTCAAAAAACAGGGCAACTGCGGACGCTTCCGCCAATGGAACAACTGTGGATTCTGGAACTGACGTCTCGGACCAGTTATATGTATTTGTGGCTGGTCAGACAAAGCTGGAGTACATGCAAAAACACAAAGCAGGTTTCGAGGCGGCCTGTGCGGCACTGGGTGTACAAGGCAAGTTCTTTGGCCCCGACGACTCCAACATTGAGGAGATGACCAACGCTTTTGAACAGGCCATTGCCATGAAGCCCAATGGTATTATCATATGCCCCCTTTCTGATTTTGGCGGCATGACAACCAAAGCTTTGGAGGCGGGTATTCCCGTTGTCTATGTAGATATCGATTATGCCGATAATGACCGCATCAGCTATGCCGGCACGGGTGACGAAGCACTTGCGGAGATGGGCGGCGAATATTTGATGGATATTATGAACGGCGAGGGTAAGATAGCCGAGCTGTATATACCTGACACTGAAACAGGCATTAGGCGTTCAGCGGCCTATGAGGCAGTTTTCGCACGTTACCCCGGCGTTGAAGTAGTTGCCCGTGGCAACACAAAAGCTGATTACGAAATCGCTGCTCAGGCGGCCGCAGCTATTCTTCAGGCCAATCCCGACTTGGATGCATTTGTGTGCGTCGATTCTACCGGCGGCATTGGCGCGGCAACTGCCTTGAGGGAGGCCGGCATGGAGGGCCAGGTGAAAATCCTTTCTATGGACACAGATCAAGAAACCCTGAGATTAATAAAGGATGGAGTCATTGATGCAACATTGGCCCAGAATACGCAGCTTATGAGTTATTACGGTGTACAAATCCTCTACAGTGTGAACAACGCCTCGGAAGCCATGGGCTATACGGACGCAATGGGTATATGGCCGGCTCCCTATTTTATTGATACCGGCTGCTTCATCGTTGATTCATCCAATATCGACAACTTCATCGACTGATATTGATATGCGGCTGCCTGCAGTAACCGCAGACAGCCGTATCCATCCACTCATTGGGTGAAGGTGCAAGAATCAGCAAAGCGAAGAATGTGAGGGCACGTTGAATGTGTCTGGTTGCTTTTGGTATGATTTTTGATCACAAACAATTGGAGGAAGTAGCTTATGTCGACCTATAGACTTGAAACCCGGGGACTCAGTAAAATTTTTCCCGGTGTGGTTGCCCTGAACAATGTGAGCATTGGCTTTGGCAGTGGTGAAGTGCACGGCATCGTTGGAGAAAATGGCGCCGGAAAGAGTACCTTGATTATGACGCTTGCCGGCCAATATAAACCCGACGAGGGCGAAATACGGATAGATGGTGAAAAAATTGTATTTAAAAACGCCCAAGAAGCCCAAGCCAATGGAATAAGTGTCGTGTTTCAGGAATTGAGCTTGGTACCCAACCTCAGCATTGCGGAAAACATATTTACGAACAACCAACCGATGACAAAGCTCGGTATGGTGGATTGGAAAAAGCTTTGGAAAATGGGAGAGGAACTTTTACAGTCACTCCAATTGGACCTGAACCCCCACACGCCGGTGCAGATGCTCTCTTCAGCCAAACAGCAACTCGTTGAGATTCTAAAGGCTGTATCTTTGAAACCCAGAGTGCTTGTTTTGGATGAACCAACGTCATCGATGACTGAGATTGAAATCGAGAAGCTATTTAGCTTGATTCGCCAGTTGAAGGATGAAGGCTGCACCATCATTTACATATCACACCATCTTAAAGAAATCCTCGCCCTTTGCGATACAGTGAGCATTTTAAAGGATGGTTGCCATGTGTGCGACGCCAAGGTTGAGGACATAGACGAAAACTTTCTGATAAGCAAGATGGTGGGACGGACGGTTGACAATATCTATGGGGTTCGCCATTCCGGGCGAATTGTGCCGGATGAGCCAATCCTCCGGCTCGAAAACTTATCCTGCATGGGAAAATTCCACAATGTGAATCTGAATGTATATGAAGGACAGATTACCACCCTTTCGGGGCTGGTTGGTTCTGGCCGTACCGAGGTATGCCAATGTATTTTCGGTCTTGAACAACCCTTTGAAGGGAAGATATACTACCAGGGCAAAGAGCGCATCATAAAAAATCCGCAAGATGCCATTACCCTTGGGATCAGCTATATGACAGAAGATCGAAAAAACGAAGGGTTGTATCTGCATGAGAGCATTGCTTTCAATCTATCTGCCAACCGACTTCGGACGCTTTCAAAGTTTGGTTTCATACGGGAGGCTGATAACCAAAAACTAGCCGAAAATATCATCAAAAAGTATAACGTCAGTTGCAGGGGACCCCAACAGACCGTTGAGACTCTCTCGGGTGGCAACCAGCAAAAGGTGATGCTGGCCGAGTGGGTGGAGATTATGCCCAAGTTGTTGATTGTGGATGAACCCACCCGCGGAATTGATGTGGGAGCCAAGAGTGAAATCTACAACAACCTACATGCTTTAGCCAATCAGGGTATGGCCATTTTGGTAGTTTCTTCCGATCTGTTGGAGGTGCTGAACATCAGTGATAAGATTGTCGTTATGAATACGGGTACGGTGGCCGGCGTGCTGGATGCAGCCGAAGCAACCGAAGAGAGTGTGTTGCGGCTGTCAGCCGGTACTTTGCAGGCAAATCAGCAAAAGGTAGGAGTGATATAATGAGCAAGACAAAACTTTTGGATGGTGTAAAAAAGGTTACTAATCAGAGAGAATTTTTCATTATTGCGTTGGTTGCCGTTGTGTACATTGTTGCAGGAAGTTTCAATGAGAATTTTTTATCAAAAGGCAATCAACTTGCCCTTCTGATGAGTGTGGCTACCCTTCTGGTTCTCGGCGTGGGTGTGACGCCGCTGATGATTGCGGGATGCTTTGACATGTCTATAGCATCCATTCTTGCACTATCGGGGGGGTTAGCCTCATCGGCGGCCATATCGGGCTGGCCTACTTGGGCCTGTATTGCGCTGGGCCTTACGGCAGGCGCGTTGATGGGTGCGTTCAATGGCTTTTTCGTTTCTTATGGTGAAATGCCTGCCTTTGTGGTGACGCTAGCCACTAAAAATATGTTTCGGGGCTTGCTCTTGGCCGTCACCCAAGGACACAGTCTCGTGGGCTTCCCTGCAAACTACACCGCTATTGGGCAAAGCCAAATTCTCGGTATCCAGTTACCCATTTTGTTTGCTGCTTTTTTTGTCATTATTGGTGCCATGCTTCTCAAGCGTCTGCGGTTTTTTAGGCAGTGTTTCTTCATCGGGGGAAATGAGAAGGCGGCCAAACTGTCAGGTATCCGGGTCAAGCGTACCAAGTTTTTACTATACGTTTTTCTTGGCATAATGGCAGGCTTTGCCGGCATTATCACCACGGCTCGCTATGGTTCATGTATGACCACCACGGGAGAAAACATGGAACTGAGCGTTATCACTGGCACCATCATTGGCGGAGCCAGCATGAGCGGTGGCTCGGGCAGCATTGTGGGGATGTTTTTCGGTGTCCTTCTAATGACATCTGTCACCAACATCATGAACCTTTTTGGCGCCGATATCTTCTGGCAAACCTTTATCGAAGGCATTGCACTTTTTGGAGCCATCTGTCTGGATCAGGTCACCAAGATGAACAGAAACCGGTCGGTGCGTCGAGAGGCCGAGGCATTGCTGCGCAAGCAGCGTTAATTCGCAGCCATGCTGTCTGACATAGCCTATTCGGTGAGATATATAGCAACCATAAAAAGATAAGGAAGTGACAGTGTGTTTTTTCAGTTTAGCGGCAAGGTAGCGCTGGTAACCGGCGGCAGTTCAGGAATGGGCCGGGCTACTGCCATCGCTTATGCCAAAGAAGGTATCAAAGTTGTTGTGGCCGACCGTAACGTTCAAGGTGGTGAAGAAACGGTATCCCTGGTCAAAGCCAACGGTGGTGAAGCAATATTCATCCAGTGCGATGTCTCTAAGGAAGATCAGGTGGAGAATCTTGTCAAAAAAACAATAGAAGCCTATGGTCGGTTAGATTACGCTTTCAACAATGCCGGTATTCCTGCCCCGCAGATTGAGTTCGTTGATTTTGACGCAGAAACGTACGACAAAATATCCGATGTGGATTTGAAGGGTTATTGGCTGTGCATGAAGTACGAGATATCGCAGATGCTTAGCCAAGGTGGCGGCGTTATCGTCAACACGGCATCTGTGGTGGGCATCCGCGGGGGCAGAAGGGGCGCTCCCTACGTCGCATTCAAGCATGGCGTAGTGGGTCTTTCTAAAAGTGCTGCACTGGAATATGCTCTTCAGAACATCCGCGTCAACTGTGTGTGCCCAGGGGAAATTGATACCGCCATGAATCCCTTGGCCGATGCACCTCCAGGCGCCGTGGAGGCTGTGCCAATGCATCGGTTCGGAACTCCGGAAGACATAGCACCTGCTGTTCTGTTTTTGTGCTGCGATGGCGCCTCTTACATTACCGGCCAAAACCTGGTGGTGGACGGCGGCCAGTCATGCGGTATCTGAGGCGGAGGAATCGCGATGGACACTACTTACCGCAACCCATACATTGGACACCCATCACAACTTTTACGTATCAACGATTATGTTATGGTGAGTGGTTTTGCTCATGGCATCCGCGCCACTGATATCCACAACGGCCCGCTTTCCCTCACTGTCTGTGCTGACAAGGGCATGGACTTCCCTTACCTAAGCTACAAGGGAATGAATATTGGCTACCTTTCCCCGAGCGGTCTGGTGGGTTCGACCTACTATGATGGTGAAGGGAAAGGTTTCCTTCAGGGCTTTTTTGCAGGATTCCTCACTACCTGCGGTTTGGTTAACACCGGTGTGGCCTATGACGAGAATGGCAGGCACTATGGCCTGCACGGTCGGGTCAATAACATCCCTGCCGAAGAATATGCCGCGAAGGTAGTGGAAGAGAATGACCGTAGCTATTCGGTGGTATCAGGAAAGATGCGAGAAGCTGTGCTTTATGGGGAGTACATGACTCTGGAACGTCAAATAGTCACAGAATGCGGAAAAAGTGAATTTAGCTTTGTTGATCATGTCGTCAACCGGAGCTTCCACAGTCAGCAACATATGATACTGTACCATTTCAATTTTGGATATCCCTTGCTGGACGAAAATGTTGAGCTATTGATTCCGCATATTTCCGTTAAACCACAAGATGGTCATTCACGTGAGAAGTTGGATGAGCGCTTAGAATTTTCAAAGCCGACAGCCGGTTCGCGAGAATTAAGTTATTTCTATAAACTTTGCAAAGATCAAAATGGCCAGACATTCGCTGGAATTTATAACCATAAGTTAGGCTTTGGTGTTGTGTTGGAGTTTGACGGTAATGTCCTTGATCATTTTCTTCAGTGGAAGTTGATGAAAGAGGGTGAATATGTCCTCGGCCTGGAGCCCGCAAATGCCACGACATTGGGTGCTGTGCAAGAAAGGAACCTTGGGCATGTAAAATACCTGGAGCCAGGAGAAACCCGTGACTACAGGTTTACCGTGCGGATTTTGGAGGACTGCGAAGATCTTAACAGGATGAGGAAACGCGTGGAAGACCTACAGGGGGAGGCAAGTCGATATTCTAATGTGGAGACATGATAAAAAGCAAGCGTAGCTAAAGTTTTTTTACGCTAGGCAATACCACTCGCGGATTGGTTGCTCGCACAGGCCTCACTGAAATCTTTTGAAGGGGCTCATCCGCATATTGTTATAGCCTTTATCGAAGAGGAGGCCCCCTTTCTAACGGGCATCCAAACCCGAGGAGAAATGCTCCGACCTCTATCCGCTACTTGCAGTGCTTTTCATCTGCACCCTTCCGGGCAACCGGAATCTAAACATTATTATATGAGGAGAAACAACGAATGGGCCCCGTTATGAAAAACACATTGAAAGAAACCATGAAAAAGCGTCCTGTTTTTGGAGCGACAGTGTTAAGCGGTTCACCTATGATGGTGGAGGCGCTGGGACATTTTGGATATGATTTCGTCTTTATTGATGCTGAGCACACTCCGCTGGAAGTAACTCAGTTGAAAGAATTGATTCTGGCAGCACGTTTTGCAGGGATTAGCCCACTGGTACGTGTAACCCGTCCAGAACCGGTAGAAATACGCAAAGCGTTTGAAATAGGCGCCGAGGGCGTGGTAGTGCCGCATATCAAAACAAAAGCGGAAATGGAACTGTGCATTCAGGGCGCCAAGTTCCCGCCCAAAGGCCGCCGTGGATACGACCCTAGCGTGCGCAGTGCCGGATATGGCGCTGGCGATTACGATGCCGCCGCATATATTGAGCACAGCAACGAAACTGAATTGGTTATCCCTCTTGCGGAAGACTTTGAGTTTATCGAAAATATCGACGAGATATTGTTGGTAGAGGGGCTTGAAATAGTAAACTTTGGCCCCGTGGATTTTGCGTTATCTAAAAATAAAGTGTTTTGCGGGATGGATATGCCAGAAATTGTGGACGCGTTAACTACCATCATTGAAAAATGTCGAGCCAAAAATATCAGTGTTATGGTTCCGGGTATACCACCCACATACGAGTCGGTAAAAAGCATAATTGACATGGGCGCTAATATGCTGGCGGTTGGTACCGATATTATGCATTTTAACAACGGTCTACGTACAGTGAAAGAAAACGTTGTCAGCAAATTTCAAAGTTGATTTCATTGTATAGCCCCCGGATTGGCCGCAATGTCAGTAAGTTAAGCTGACAAATCCTCCTACCCTCAGAAATGAGAGGGTAGGAGGATTTTTTTGTATAAAGAAAACCACCGGCAATGCCGGTGGTTCCAGCTTGTCGAAAAAGTCCAGCAAAAGCTGGGCTTTTTCGTTCATAAGAGGTAAAATAAGTAGCAGGTGGTGAAAAAGATGCTGGAACGTGGGAAAATGGACGGTAGTGTCAAGTATTTTTCGCAAAATGGTTTGCAGGGTCTGGCATGAGTGAAGTCAGCCAGCAATGGAGGCATCT
>CALXAU010000107.1 GCA_944386355.1 uncultured Clostridia bacterium | reverse complement strand
GAGATGCTTCAGGAGAACCAATAGGTGGTAAAGATGTTGTAAAGGAATTAGCTGTAAGAGGATTATTTAGCCAAGCAGGTGACTATTCTATTACATTAAAATTAATAGATAGAGACAACTCAGATACTGAAATAGCAAGCAAAACTTTTCAAATTTCAGTAAAAGAAGAGCAAACAACAACTCCACCAGAAGAAAATACAGGAAATAATGAAACACCAGAGAATAATAATGGTCAAAATAATACAAATACACCAGAAAACAATGAAAAACCTGAAACATTACCACAAACAGGAAATACAGTGTATTTAAGCGTTATAGGACTTATATCAGCATTAATAGCATCTTATATTATTCTAAAAAAGAAAGACTAAAAATTATTGTATAGGAAGAACTTAAACTTTTTCCTATACAATATCAAAATACATATAAGAGGAAACAAAAATGGGTAATAGAAGAGTAAGAAGAAAAAATAAAATAAGAAAAATTATAAGAATAATTATTTTAATAATAATAATATATATACTGTTTCGAATAAGTTACGGATTTTACAAAGAAAATAAAATTAGATTAGTAGAAGAAAATTATGAAAGCAAACTAGAAAAAGATGTTGAAAAAACTACAAAAACTATAACTAAAAAAGAATATATACCAGAAGATTATTTAGGATTCAAAGTTGCAGCAAAGTTAATAATACCAGCAATAGAACTAGAAACAAACATATTAGAAGAATATACAGAAGAAGGAATGGATATATGTGCCTCAAAATTTTGGGGACCAGATCCAAATGAAATTGGAAATTTTTGCATAGTAGGGCATAACTATAATAAAGAAAATATGTTTAGTGAGTTGATTAATTTAAAAATAGGAGATGAAATATATTTAATAGATAATAAAAATGGAAAAATTACGTATACTATTTTTGATATATATAAAGTAAAACCTCAAAATACTTCCCCACTAGACCAAAATACTGATGGAAAGAGAATAATTACACTAATTACTTGTGTAAACTATTCAAATACCAGACTAATTGTACAAGCACTAGAAAACTAACATAAATCAAAAGATTGGGGGGATTTTATGCTGCAACTTTAAACACTAATAATTAAAGAAAGGATAAAAATGAAATATTATAAAAATTTGCTTATTACTATGCTTTTATTTTTTATTATTACAATTAGCAACACCCAACATTATTGTGCAGAAAAAAAAAGGGGTATAGAAAATTTCCCAGAAAGCTATAAACCATATTTAATAGAATTACAAAAAAAGCATCCAAATTGGAATTTTATAGCATTATATACAAATTTAGATTGGAAATATGTAATTGATAATGAAAACAAATTCGGAAAAAATTTAGTTCCTAAATCTTATTCAGATAGATGGAAAAATACAAAACCAGGAGAATACAATGTAGAAGTAGATGCTGGCTGGGTAGATAGCTCAAGACAAGCTGTTGAATACACAATGGATCCAAGGAATTTTTTAAATGAAGTTAGAATATTTCAATTTGAAGGACTATCATTTGATGAGAAAACAAACAATATAAATGGAATTGAAAAAATTTTATATGGAACAGAATTTTATAATAGAATTGTAGAATATGTAGATAGTTCAGGAAGTACAATAACAACACAAAGTAAATATTCAGACCTTATTTTAGAAGCAGGAAAAACCTCAAAAGTAAGTAGTTTCCATTTAGCATCAAGAATTAAACAAGAAGTAGGACCTTTTTTATCACATGCATCAATTAGTGGAACAGTAGCAGGATTTGAAGGGTTATATAATTTCTATAATATCGGGGCAACTAGTTCATCTGAGCCAATGGGAGCCATAAAGAACGGATTGCAATATGCTAAAGATGGAAAAGGTGCAAGCCAGCAGACAAAAGATAAATACTTAATACCATGGAATACTAAAAGCAGAGCAATAACAGGAGGAGGAATTTTCATAGGCTCAAGTTATATTCACTTAGGACAAGATACAATATATCTACAAAAATTTCATGTAACAAGTAATAATGGAGGAGAACTATTTTGGCACCAATATATGACAAATGTATTAGCACCATATAGTGAATCAAAATTAATTCATACAGGATATAAAAATAGTGGTATGCTAGATGATAGTATTTCATTTATAATTCCAGTATATAATAACATGCCCCAAATTCCTACTCAAAGTCCAAATATAAATGAAAATGATTATATTAGTGATAATACAAAAGTATATGCAGATGTAACAAGTACTTTAAATATAAGAACAGGTCCTTCTACTTCTTATGAAGTTTTAACATCTATTGATAGAAATGTTATAATGACAAGACTTGCTAAAGGAAAGCAATCAGGAGAACTATGGGATAAAGTACAACTGCCAAATGGTATGATTGGTTATGCATTCCAAAACTATTTAAAAGAAGTACCAGAAACACAAATACAAGATATAAATATTTCAATAGATAATCCTGTAATAAATAAAGGAGAAACTAAAAAAATAAATGTAGAAATTTTACCAGAAGAAGCAA
Source organism: uncultured Clostridia bacterium (assembly GCA_944386355.1). Taxonomy (GTDB): domain Bacteria; phylum Bacillota; class Clostridia; order TANB77; family CAG-508; genus CAG-269. Next base: position 603 of record CALXAU010000107.1, on the reverse strand, counting down.
AAGATCACGAAATAGAATATATATCTAGCAATAAAAAAGTAGCAACTGTAGATAGTAATGGAAATATATTAGGAATTAGTTCGGGGAATGCTGTAATTACAGTAAAAGCAAAAGAAAATAATGTTTCAGATGAGATAGAAATACAAGTATATACACCAGTAACAGATATAGAGTTAAATGTAGAGAATTTAATGCTACAAGTAGGTGATAAATTCATAATAAATCCTATAATACTACCGACAGACGCAAGTAATCAAAATGTAAAATATCAATCCGAAAATAGCCAGATTGCTCAAATTGATAATACAGGACTAATCACAGCTATAGGAGAAGGTAATACAAAAATAATTGTACAAGCAGAAGATGGGAACATAACAAAAGAAATCCAAATAACAGTAGTACCAAAATTGCAAGAAGATGAAATTACATTTGGTGAAAATTTAAATGTTAATCAAGGGATAATAAGTGGCTGGGATCTTGAAAATTTAACAATAAATAAAATAGAAGAACAAATAAGTACAATATACACAATTGAAGTATATAATCATGCAGGCCAAAGGTTAACAGGGGATGAAAGAGCAGGTACAGGTTCTACAATTAGAT
>CALXAU010000106.1 GCA_944386355.1 uncultured Clostridia bacterium | reverse complement strand
CAAGAACATGGCGCGGCTGCCCCGTCCCTCGCTCGACAGCGCCATAAACCAGCTCTCCAACCACGACCATTCGCGCTTTTTAACGCGCACCAACCGCATGGCGGGCACGCTGGCGCAGAACGGACCCGAAGCGGCGCTGCACAACGTGGACCCCAGAGTCATGAAGCTGGGTCTGCTCATTCAGATGACCTGGCCGGGCAGCCCCACGCTCTATTACGGCGACGAGGCGGGACAGGTGGGCTGGACCGATCCCGACTGCCGCAGGACGTATCCCTGGGGGTCGGAAAATACCGACATTCTCGAAGTTCACCGCTCGGCTATCGCCATGCGCAAGAGGGTGCACTGTTTAAGGCTGGGCTCCATCAAGGCGCTGGACTCGGGCAACGGCTACATCGCCTACGCCCGCTTCGACGACCAGGACGTGGCAATAGTCGTCGTCAACAACAACGACAAGGAAATTACCCTTTCGCTGCCCGTCTGGGAGGCGGGCGTCACGTGGACGGATACAGTCGGTCTCTACTTCAGCGTCGGCTACGACGACTATCCGCCCGAACACATGATAGAAGTAAAGTTCGGCAGAATGACCGTCACCCTGCCGCCCAAGAGCGGCTGCGTCTACGGCAAATCGGTGATCTGACATTGCATTAAACGGCGCATATATGCCGTTCAATTATAATAAACCGCTACGGCGGATAAGGGGGCTTAGGCTTAATGGAAAACAAATTCTTCGGCGAGCTGGACAGATATCTCTTCCATCACGGCACGCACTACAAACTGTATGAAAAGATGGGCGCGCACATCCGCGAGATAGACGGCGTGCGCGGCGTACACTTCGTGCTCTGGGCGCCTTCGGCGCGGGCGGTATGCGTCGTTTCGGACGGCAACGGCTGGACGCCCTGGCGCGACAGCATGGAAAAGGTCGATGACTGCATATGGGAACTCTTTGTGCCCGGCATGTGCGAGGGCGTTAAGTATAAATTCCTCGTCGTCCGTGCCGACGGCAGCGAAGTGCAGAAGATAGACCCCTATGAATTCGGCAGCGAACTGCGCCCCGCAAATGCATCGGTGGTCACCAACCTCGATACTTACGAGTGGGGCGACGGCGAATATCTCGCCGCAAAGAAGGGTGAAAACTACCTTGAAAAGCCCATGGCTGTGTACGAAGTGCACCTGGGCAGCTGGAAAAAGGACCTTGAAAAGTGGGATGCGGACAAGTTCCTCGACTACCGCCGCCTCGCCCACGAGCTCGCCGAATACATGGAATACATGGGCTACACCCACATCGAGGTGATGGGCATATGCGAATACCCCTTCGACCCCTCGTGGGGCTATCAGGTGACGGGCTACTACTGCCCCACCGCCCGCTACGGCAGCCCTCAGGACTTCATGTACTTCGTCGACTACATGCACAGGCACGGCTTCGGCGTCATCCTCGACTGGGTGCCCGCGCACTTCCCCAAGGACGACTTCGGTCTCGCCAACTTCGACGGCACTCCGCTGTATGAATACGGCGATCCGCTGCGTGCGGAATATCCCGAGTGGGGCACCAAGGCGTTCGATTTGGGCAAGCCCGAAGTTTCGAATTTCCTCATCGCCTCGGCGTTCTTCTGGGTAGAAAAATATCACATCGACGCGCTGCGCTGCGACGCCGTTGCGGCAATGCTCTACAACTCCTTCGGCAGGAGCGAATGGCGCCCCAACAGGGACGGCGGCAACCTCAACTACGAGAGCATCGAGTTCTTCAAACACCTCAACTCCATGCTCCGCAGCCGCACCGACGCGTTCATCATCGCCGAGGACAGCTCGATAATCGAAGGCGTCACCGCGCCCGTAGCCAAGGGCGGTCTGGGCTTCGGTCTCAAATGGAACATGGGCTGGATGAACGATACCCTGCGCTATGTCAAAAAGGACCCCGTGTACCGCAAGTATCATCACTGGCTGATGACGCACACGTTCGAATATATCTTCCTTGAGCACTATATCCTCGTGCTTTCGCACGACGAGGTGGTATACGGCAAGGGCAGCATGTGGCGCAAGATGCCCGGCGACGCCATGTCCAAATTCGGCTCGCTCAAATGCTACTACACGATGATGATGGGTCACCCCGGCAAAAAACTGCTCTTCATGGGGCAGGATTTTGCCCAGGAAAACGAGTGGAACTACAATGCCTCGCTCGACTGGCACCTCTGCAACGAGTCCGGTCACAGGGACGTTATGGACTGCTGGCGCGCACTGTTAAAGCTCTACCGCGAGCGCCCCGTGCTGCACGACGACACAGGCACGTCCTCGTTCGAATGGATCGAGAGCGGCGACATCAACCGTTCAATATTCTCGTTCATACGCCGCAACCCCTGGAACTATAACGACGCATTGATCTTTGTCGTCAACATGACCCCCGTCGACTACTACGATTTCGGCGTCGGCGCCCCCGTAGACGGCAAGTACAAGCGCGTGTTCTCCACCTATCCCGACGGCAGCGAATTTATAATCGACGCAAAGGAAGAGCTGTGCAACGGCAGACCTTATAAGCTCAGCTTCGACCTCCGCCCCTTCGAGGCGATAGTGTTCGAAGTTCCCTATCACGCCAGCACCGAAGAGGAGAAGAAGGAGGAACAGCGCGTAAAGTCCCGCGCAAAGCGCGAACACAAGCTGGTAAAGACCACCGTGCACGCGCCCGCCGTGGATATCCCC
>CALXAU010000105.1 GCA_944386355.1 uncultured Clostridia bacterium | reverse complement strand
CGGGGAATAGAAGTTCCGTATAGTCCTCTATCCGCTGGAACATTCCGGGCAAGATGCTGTTCAAAGCGTTACATTGCACGATGAGAAGATATTTGTACAGCTCTTCTGTCCGATTGTCTTCTTTCAACTCAAACACTTTGTCGATATTTAGCCCCGGAAGAGATATGCTCATTGCCTCGGAAAGAATTTGAGGTTTGAACTTATTATGTTCGTCCGTAAAAACACGGACATGTGAGGGTAGATAGCCGTTGACTTCCATAAAACGCAGCGCACAAAACCTGTTGAACCAGGTGTATGCTACTTCTTCTATGACATGGTCAAAACCGTTTTGCGAAATTTTACGCAATAAAGCCTTGCGTTGAGTTTTCTCCGTAGCAGACAAAAGTTTGCCGTTGACATTGTCGGCATCTTTATCTATGGCTTCGTTTTCCGTAATTCCGTATTGATACAACTTTTGCTTAACACGATTAATCAAATCCTGTCTTGCCCACACGGCATATTTTTTTATTGCGGTCTTGTCCATTGTCTTCTCCTTACTTTATCTCTATACCGTCGGAATTTTCCATCATGTTTTCCAAATAAGCGCGTATCTTGTTTACATACTTATCTATATCAACTCTTGTCTCAAGCGTTTCGGCAGGGAACAAAATGTTGCGGAAAACTTGTTTGTAAGCCTTGGGCTTTTTCGGTTCGGAATCGCTTGCGGACGGGGTTTTTGGCGTGGCAAAGGCGTTCATCCGTTTCAAAAAAGCATCCGTGTAATTGAGAAGCCTCTGAACCATGCCGTCCAAGAGCGCCAAGCTGTTCATACCGTTGATTTCTTGTTTTTTGTCATCGAAATATTTGTCTGCCTCGTTGCTTATTTTTCTCGTTTCCACGGAGACGTCGGCATTTTGATGAACTCGTTCCATGCATTGACGGACATATTCGGTGAGCTCTCCTTTCTTGTCGAGCAGCATTTGCTCATGCACGCTGTTTACTTTATCTATCAATCCATTGAGCTCGGGTATCCTTCTGTATATGTCGTCCGATTTCATGTTGATGATCGCCCTAATGGTGTTCAACGCAGTGTTAGCCTCGGCATCTTTTGAAATATAATCTTTGTCGTCGGTCATCTTTGCCTCGAATCGAGTTGCGCGATCGAACAAAGTGACTTGTTGCTCAAAAAATGCTTCGACCAATTGCATGTCGTCTTTGTTGTCTAACAACGGCGTTTTTATTTCCACTATTTTACCGACAAGGGCGTTGTTGTCTTTGGCTTGTGACAGCACGGTTTCTATGAGCTCAAGCGAATGCTGCACCTTTTGTTTGTTCGGATAGTTTCCATGGTCATAACGTGCAAGCAATTGTCGATAATGCTCGCATTGAGCGAAGAATTTCTCTTTGATGAATTTTATGATGCCGTCTTCGTCTTCCGGAACATCCATGCAATCAAAATATTCACGCAAGAACTCTCTAACATTACGGATTTGCTGGGCGGAAATCATGACTCGCTTTCTGATTACTACTTTGCCGATCTCAGATTTTTTACGTAACAGCTCCGCAAGTCTGCTTTCGTCGGGTGAAATGAAAGTCCCTGCGTATTTGATCGTCGCTTTCTGATCACGCAACAACATCGCGACAATGCCCGCAATATCTATCTCTTTCCAACCATAGGGGATCGCTTGATAACGTGATTGAATGTCCTGCATGGAAGTCGGCAGATGCTTGTACTCCTGTATATCAAGATATTCGGCAACAGCGGCAACAGCGCTTTGGTTGGGTTCACATCCGTCAATACGTCTTGTAAGCCCTTTGGCAATGTTGCACACTTCGGCATCCGAAGAGACATGTTCTTCTATGAGATCCAGCTCTCTGTAAACATGGACGACAAGATATTCCAACGCCTGATCTATCTTCGCTTTCACGTCTCCTGTTTTGACGGGTATATGTTCACCCGCGGCATAGAATTTTGCAGACTCTATAGCCGTTATCAAATTTTGCCTCGCTTCTTTTTCGTACTCGGAGGCTTCATCTTGGCGTGAACGAATGATATCTTGGATGGACTTGGGAATGGATGGTACTAGTCGCTGCTTGGTGTATTTCCTGATTTTCATCGCCTGTTCCAAGGCGGAATAATATTGGTTGTTTTCAAGAACAACGATGGCTTGATTCGACGATTCGGTTTGCAGCCTAAGTTCCGATTTGTCTACGTCGTCGGCTGCTATAGTCAAAAATCTCAAGCCGATGCCGTTGCCTGTCGCTCCTATACAAATTCCGTCTACCATTTGGTCGAAAGCGAAATCATAATCTTTGTAACGGAATTTTTTGGAAGTGTAAATATCTCCGTATATGATCTCGGCGATCCTTTTCACTATTTCCGAGGTGTCGACTGCCGTTCTTTTGATTTCGATTTGAACATCTTGTTCTTCGTCGGTGAGGAAGTTGTATACGTTTCCGGATCTGCCAATGTAATTTTGACCAAGCAATCGACCAAGCGATTGGTTGACCTTTTCTCTTGTGGCGATTTTATCTACGTTTATACTATCAGCCATCAAGATCACAATGTTGTCGGGTGTAGCCTTTATATCGTTCCCCAAATATCGCACAAGATATAAAAGTTTCAGCACCGAAACGTCATAATCTTCTATGCCGTCATGATTGTCAGCCGCCTGCTGACATCTTTCTATGACGCGGCGGATCGAGCTATCCAAAAATGAATGCAATGTGTCGTAAAACATAAAGAACGGGACGAGTGTCCACTCGTCTTGCAATTGCACTTTTTGCGCAGTCTCTTGGAATCCCGACAACATCGAACGTTCTCCATCCGAATGATGGCTTCCTGCATTGCCGTGTTTTCTGATTTCATTGAACACACGTTGCATGAGTATAAATTGATATGGGATAAACGGATAGTTTATGACAAAATTTTCCGGTCCGCTATATCCCTTTATGTCAGACATTGCATCGTTGAACGTAAACAGATTACGAAGCACGGAATCGCTTTGGCGATATACGTCTTCCAATAAATTCGTGGCGCTCGGTGTCTTTTTCAAAATGCGCTTTTGAACCACCTCCGCTACCGAAGAGGAGGTCAAAGACAATCTGTTTTTAAATCTCGCCTGTATGCGCGAAAATTCATTCTCTCGCACCTTGATTATTTCATCGATGGCTTCTTGACCTGTGCATACGACCCAAACATGGCCGCCGCATTCGCTTCCCAATTTTTCAACAAGAGATTGCAAGTTGAGCAACAAGTCTGTGTCGGAACCTATGTATTGACCTACCTCGTCGATCATAAATAGCAATCTGAAGTCTGACGGTTGACTGCAAACGAACTCTTTGATTTCCGAAACGAGCTTGGAAATACTCAATTCCGTATCGCTTTCGTCTTCGTTATAGAACCAATTGCGTGCGGCAGTTTCGCTCATATTCAAAACTTGTTGCAAAGCATAAATCACATCATCTTCACAAAACGCATATCCGTCTCTTGAACTTAACCAGCTACTTCCGTGTCTTTCTTCGAAAATGTGACGGAATTCTTCCAATTTTCCTTGCTTTGCAAGATATTGTTCGAGCCTTGCAACTTTCAAATTTCCGCCATAATACCCTAAGTGATTATAGAACATTTTAGCGAAAACTCGCAACACGGCAGTTTTATCTTTTGGCGAAGGTCCTTCGATATCAATATTGAAGAGGATCGTTTCCGTTTTAGCTTTTGTTGCCTTGTCGATAAGCATAAACGTAGCAGCATCGTCAGCAAATTTATCTCGGAAGAATTCTACCGTTTTCTTTCCGCCGATTTCTCTGTTTTCCAAGATATATGAAAGCATTTTAAGGAAATGCGATTTGCCACTTCCGAAAAAGCCGGATATCCATACGCCGATATCCGCAGTCGGCCTCTCAAAAGTCTCATCATAGTAGTCAAAAAATTGCATAAAATGCCGTTTCAACTCTTTAGTGATCACGTATTCTTTAACTTCTTGTTCAATTACATCAGCAGAACTTTGATCGACTTTGATAACGCCGTTGATCTGTCTGTTTATGTCTTCTTGAAACATATCGCGGATCATCATAACAAGTTCCTCCTACACGATATTAAATGCCCTATAATAAGAGTTGGGGGGCAACTTCCCAAACAATTGCAATTGCGCATCCTCATATTTGCCTGGGTATAACACCAATATAGGTATAGAAAAGTGAGGCTGCATAGCTTCCAGCAAATTATGTACACGAATGAATGGAAATACATCTCCTACGCCGGACAGTAGTATCAAATCTTTGCCTATTTCTTGTGGAGAAAAAAGCATCTTGTTGACAAACGCCGTGTTGGGCGCAATTGAAATCAGTTGCTTTAAAAGAAACCGCGTTCCTCTTTTGTGTTCTACGCTCGGTATGGAGGAAATTATCTTTTTGTCATCACATATTTCGAGGAAAACTTTATACAAATCATAATGATGTATATTACATACTATCGTTCTGTCTTGCAGCAGTGTATCTACAAAGTATTTTATGGTCATTTCTTCCGACGGAGCATAACAAAAAATACGAATATTGACTTCGTTGCTCAATCCGCGTCCAAACAAAAAATCTTCTGTTTGAATCAATTTTCTTAATTTATCAAGACGTAACGATATGTCGCTCATTTTCACCTCTATTCAAAGTAGTTGAATGCAGGAAAGACCGCTTCATCATGATTTTCTCGTATGCCGACTTCTAAAACACGAGACAGTAAAATCATATTAAGACGCGTTGTATTGAGATTATCAATATATTCCGTATCCATAAGAGTCTTCATTATTACTTGGCGTATTTTTACCAAGGTTGCCGCCGACCATTTGGCTACAGTATCATCTTGTTCCTGTAATCCTAACAAAAAAACGGTCACGTCTTTTTTGCTGAATGATAAATCATTTTGGCGAAACTTGCCTCCTATTACAGTCAACATAAAGTCCCACATCAATGTGCTTTGCTTCATCATCGCGTATAGGCATATCTGTTTTGCTACTTCGACAGGCTGTCCTGCGATTGCCTGCACTAAAATATCATTGTCTAACGCATGAAGTCTCCGAACGCAAGCGTCCATGATTGTCTTAACAGATTTCTCAGTGGGAAATTGAAATAAATTTTCATTGTAAATCTTATCGAATATCTCAGCATCCGATAATCCTTCCGTCATTAATCCGGCAACAATACGTGTTTCATGGAATAGGAACTGCTCCCGAGTCAGTGCCCCTGATCCAACATAACGATTTCGTTTCATACCATTTATTTTATCACACATTTTCCCAATTTCCAACAAGATTTCTTACATGTTTATCTGCGCGTTTATGCATATGAGGAAAATAATTTTTTCAGTCGGATTGATATTTTGCTTACCACACTCTCCGGTCCGACAATCTTCAATTTCTCTCCGAGCATGCAACACCAACCGAAGAAGACGGGGCTGAGTTGAATGGTGGCGGAGAAGGTGACGCGGTTGTCGGGCTTGCAATATACGGGCAAGTTTTCGCCGAATTTGTCGTAGATGACGTCGAGGATGCTTTTGTCCGCTTCGAAGTAGACCTCGACCGATTCGCCGCCGAACATGGAAAAGGCTTGTTTGCGGTGTTCGGAGATGTCGAGAGATTGCGGGCGAGCAGCGGCATTGATATCCGCATCGATAACTTCCACTTCCTGCATTCTGTCCACGCGATAAGTCGTCACGGCATTATGGTTGTCGTGATAGCCTATCAAATAATAGTTGTCGTT
>CALXAU010000104.1 GCA_944386355.1 uncultured Clostridia bacterium | reverse complement strand
GATTACAGTCTGATAGATTATTACCGGAAATTGGATACGATAGGATTGATCTCGCTTAATGACTGGTACGTGTTGGACTTTCGCCTGAAATGCCATGACGAAAACGGAAACGAAGTGAATGGGGAAGATGGAACTTCGACAAGTTTTGGAAAATTAAAGTTGTAATATAAATAAGAGGAGATGATTGAAATATGGAGAAATTTATACGAGGATCTGAATGGAGAAAGTGGGATTTGCATGTTCATACACCAGCATCAATAGTGCAACACTATGGTGAAGATAATGATGAAATATGGGAAAAATATATAAAGGATTTAGAAAATTTACCAGAACAGGTGAAAGTATTAGGAATAAATGATTACTTATTTATAGATGGTTATAGAAAAGTAAAAGAGTATAAAGAAAAGGGTAGGTTGAAAAATATAGATTTAATATTACCAGTAATAGAATTTAGAATAAAAATGTTTGCTGGAGTTCAATTTGGAAATTTAAAGAGAATAAATTTGCATGTAATCTTTTCAGAAAATATATCTGCAGATACAATACAAAATCAATTTTTAAATGCAATGACATCAAGATATAAACTTACTAAAGATATTGAGTGGAGTGGAGTAATTGACAGACAATCATTAATTGATTTAGGAAATAAAATAATAGATTCTGCTCCTGATAGAGAAAGAGAGCAGTACAATTCACCATTAATAGAAGGATTTAATAATCTAAATATTTCAGTAGAAGATGTTAAGCAAATTTTAGAAGGAAGCACATATTTCAAAGATAGTTATTTAATTGGAATTGGTAAAACTGAATGGGATGAACTAAGATGGACAGATTCTAGCATAGCTGAAAAGAAAAATGTTATACAAGAGGCTGATATAATATTTACAGCAGCAGAAAATGAACAAAAATATTATATGGCTAAAACAAAATTAAAAGAAAATAATGTAAATGATAATTTACTTGATTGCAGTGATGCACATTATTTTTCTGACGCAAATAATAAAGATAGAATTGGTAATTGTATGACATGGATAAAGGCAGATCCTACATTTGAGGGGCTTAAATATGCTATAAAAGATCCTGAAAATAGAATATATATAGGGGAAATTCCAGAAAAGGAACAAATAGTAAACTATAATAAGACTAAATATATAAAATCATTATCAATAAAAAAAATAAAACCAGACTCAAAGGACATATGGTTTAATAATGAACTATATTTCAATAAAGATTTAGTTGCTATTATAGGAAATAAAGGAAATGGAAAAAGTGCTTTGGCAGATATAATATCATATACTGCTGAACATAAAGATAACTTTTCATTTTTGAATTCCGGAAAATTTAGAAATAAAAAAAGTAATATAGCAAACAATTTTGAAAGTACATTGATATGGGAAGAAGATACTATTATAAATAAAAAAAATTTAGGAGAGGATATAGATCAAAGTAAGATTGAATTAGTAAAATATATACCTCAAAGTTATTTAGAAGATGTATGCAATGAAATAAGCAGTGGAAGCAATACAAAATTTAGTGAGGAATTGGGAAAAGTTATTTTTTCACATATTCCATATGAAGATAGATTGGGATATAATAATATAGAAGAACTGATAGAAAATACAACTATCAGTAAGAAAAATGAAAAATATAAACTAATAGAGAAACTAAAAGATATCAATAAAAGAATTGCTGAGAATACATATAAAACTTCTATAGAATATAAAAAGGAAATAGAAGAAAAATTAGAAATAAAAAGGAAGGAATTACAATCATTAACAAAAGAACAACCAGAAAAAGTGGAAAAGCCAGAAAACTGTGAGGAATTAAAAACAATACAAGATGCTATACTAAGAGAAATAGATGAAATAAATGAAAAAAAGAATAAACTAATTGAAGAAAAGGACAAGGCAATAAATGAATCTGCTAAATTAAAAATAATTATTCAAAAAGTACAAGATATGATTGAAGAAACAAATTCTATTATTTCAGAGATTAATACATATAAAAGTATGTTAGATAGAAAAATAGAAGATAATAAATTAAATCTAAATGTTAACGATATTATTGAAATAAAAATTAACAATAATATACTAGAACAATATTTGAAAGATACAATAAAGCAACAAACAGAAGTGTCTAGCAAGTTGGATATAAATGATGATAATTCAACCGTAAAACAAATTGAGAAATTTAATAAAAAAATAGAAGAATTATCTAATACATTAGATGAACCAAATAAAAAATATAAAAGATATGAAATTGAATTGAAAAATTGGACAGATAAAATAGAAAAAATAAATGGAGACATAACTAAAGTAGATACAATTAGATATTTTGAAAATGAACTAGTAAAAATTGAAAATGATTACAGAGAAGATATTAAAAGCTTGATAAGTCAAAGAGAGACTATTTTAGAAGATATATATGGAAAAGTTAGTGAAGAAATAGAAATATTAAAACAATATTATAAAGCAGTTCAAGATTTTATAGATAATAATAAGATAGTTAATGATAATGTCAATCTGAAATTTAATGTAACAATTTCCGCTAATGAATTTAAAGATAATTTTATTAAATTTATAGATATGGGAAAAACTGGGACTTATTATAGGAATAATACAAGAATTGATGATATAATGGAAGAAACGGAATTTACGTCATTGG
>CALXAU010000103.1 GCA_944386355.1 uncultured Clostridia bacterium | reverse complement strand
CCCCCTATCAAGAAAAATTATAACATATTTTTCGTAAAAAGGGGACATTTTTTAAAAAATTATTGAAAAAATTATTAGTTTTATGTTATAGTAAGTTTATCAGTTGATTAATCAAATTATTTTTTTGAGTAAAATGTGGGAGGAACGCTTTGAGAATTAAGCAAATTTTTCGCAAATAACCTCCCTAAACGCTCCATTTGAAAACAACTTACGGACTACAAAATGGTTCGTAAGTTCTTATATATGAAACTTAAATGTTCTCTTTCTAGGAATGAGAATATTTTTTATGATTGAATTTATGTGGTACAAGAAAATGATAATTTAATTTTTACCAATATTAAAAAATCGAAGACTAAATACCAAGTTAATTAAAATCTATAGTGGTTAATTATGACAATTTGAAATATTTGTTTAAAAGATTTTGATCTATCGAGAAACTTTTTCCTTTTAAATATTCAAGTATTCCATTATCTCCTTTGAAATTAAATCCTATTTTTGCACTATATAACATTTGAAATTTTTTCTTAAATTTTTTATTTATTTCATTATTTCCATATTTATTATCCCCTATTATTGGATAACCAATATAGGCCAAATGTGCTCTTATTTGATGTGTTCTTCCTGTTTCTATTTTTACTTTCAATAAACTTGTATTATTATCTCTTTTTTCTATTACTCTATATTCTGTTATTATTTCTTTATATCCTTTTTTTGGAACATCCGATATGTATGATATAGATTTTTTCTTATCTTTAAAAATATATGATTTCAATAATTTTTTATCCTCGCTAGGTAATCCATATACAAGTGCAATATATTCTTTATCTATTTGCTTTTTCTTAAATTTATCTAACAAAATTTCTAATGCTTGATTATTTTTAGCAAATATAATTATTCCACACGTATTTCTATCTAGTCTATGGCAAGGTTTTGGAGTACATTGTTTGTCTTTATATATTTCTTGTAAGTATTTAGTTAAACTATTTTCTCCTGTTATTTCTATTCCTGCTTGTTTATTTATTATTATTATATTATCATCTTCATATATTTTATTTATTTCAGGGATTAACAATTCATCTTTTATATATATTTCAATTTCATCTTTTTCATATACTTCTATATTTTTATTTACTCTCTTCTCATTTACTTTTATATCTTTTTTTCTTAAAGTTTTATAAAATAAATTTTCTGTTAAATTTGGAATATTTTCTATTAAAAATTTACTCAGTTTTTTCCCTTCATATTTTTTTGTTACTTGTAGATTTTTCATATTTTTTCTTTCCTATTTTTATTTTTTTCTATAATATACCAATATTTTTATTAGTTCTATATTTTATCGCTATTTTTACTGTACATATTAATTATATCATCCGTGTCAAGTAAAAAAATTTCAATTATAGTGATGCATTGTATGGCATGACTGTCTGTGAATTTTAACAATTATTACTTATTATTAAAATAATTCTGAAAATTGTTTGACAATTCCATTAACAAAAAACTCTGACATCTTTAAAATTTCCATTTGAACCATGTCATAAGCTTTAATATCTTCTACATATTTTCACTGTATTCTACTATCTACCTCATTCGTAGTAAGATGTAAGTGTTCATATAGCATTGTACAAACTTCTTCTTTTGGATAAAATGTGTCTAAAAACTTGACATAGATCCACTTGTACTGTTACACCATATTGTATTGCTAAATTATATAATATATCTCCTGGTTGTATTACATGCACAATTGGGTTAATTTCATCATTATCTCCTCCCCATATAGAATATTAAAAAATTCAAAAATAGTTCTTATTTATTTAATATACTTTATATGAATATAGATCTAAAAATTTTTCATAGAAACATATATTATCCTATGTTGAATATATTATTTTAGGTGATGTTTATGAATAATTTTATTGTTCCTACAAATGTAAATTATAATTTCTCTATTTTGGAACAAAACTTGATTTTACTAAATAGAAAATTTCCTTTTTTAAATATTCAAACAATTTCAAAAAGTATTTTAGGAAATAACCTGTATGTTATAAAGCTTGGTAACGGAAAAAAAAGTGTGTTTTATTCTGGCTCAATTCATGCTAATGAGTGGATTTGTAGTGTTATCTTGATGAAATTTATAGAAGATTACTGTAATGCTTTTGCCGAGAATAAAAAACTTTTTGGATATTCAGTTTCTGATTTATTCACTTCTACTTCTATTTATGTTATGCCTATGGTTAATCCTGATGGGGTTAATTTAGTAACTGGAAATCTTCCTCAAAACTCTGCTGGCTATTTAAGTGCTTTTTCTATTTCTTCAAAATTTCCAAATATTGAGTTTCCTAATGGTTGGAAAGCAAATATCAGGGGTGTGGATTTTTCTAACTTCCAACATACCTTATTAATAAATCGCCTTGACTGGCGATATTATGTTTGTTTATCCTGTTTTCAAAATTTCTTCATATTCTATTTTTCCATTATTTATTGATATACTATCACTTATTATATTTAAATGATTAAAATTAAAATGAATATATATATTTTT
>CALXAU010000102.1 GCA_944386355.1 uncultured Clostridia bacterium | reverse complement strand
GGTAAAATTGGCGCGCGAACAAAGACGCGACATGCAACTAAGCTAAAAAGTTAAAGAATTTAATCATGTCGCTTTTGTTCTCTGAAGTTTCTATCATTTTATAATATACTTGTTCTAAATAAGACAAACATTGAATATATTAAATATAAAGACACTAAAAGTAAAAAGAAAGGATTTGATAGTAATGACTATAGATGAAAGAAAAGCAATAAATACAGGTGTAATTCAAAATTTAATTTTGGAAAATAGAGGAAAGTTAAGTATTTCAGGAGTATTAGATGTTCTTAGCTTTGACGATCAAGTTGTTATAGTTCAAACAGAATTAGGCCTTTTAACAATAAAAGGAGAAAACTTAAGAATAAATAAATTAAGTATTGATACTTCTGAAGTTATAGTAGAAGGAGAAATTTCATATTTAGCATATAGTGATAAAGAAATGGATAAAAATAAAAACAGTAGCTTTATTAGTAAGATATTTAAATAGATTATAATTAGTTTTAAATCTTTGTTTTCGAAAAAGAGGGTGTCCATATTTGGTTACAAATCAAGCTTTTTTATTTTTAATATTTATAATAAATGGTATTTTAATAGGATTAGTTTTTGATTTTTTTAGAATACTAAGAAGAAGCTTTAAAACATGTGATTTAGTTACATATATAGAAGATATGTCATTTTGGATTATAACTGGAATAATAATATTGTATTCTATTTTTACATTTAATAATGGAGAAATTAGACTTTTTATGTTTTTAGGTATCTTTTTGGGTTGTTTTCTTTATATGATTTTAATGAGTTCACATATAATTAAAATTAATGTTTTTATAATTAATGTTATAAAAAATATAATAGGAAAAATTATATATATATGTTCATATACTTTAAAAATTATTTATATTATATTAAGAAAAATATTTTTTAAGCCTATTTCATTTATATTTATAAATATTAGAAAAAAATTATTTAATATCATCAAATTGACAAAAAACAACAAAACAATAGAAAAAAAAGCATAAAATGTTACAATTATTATCTTTTTAGGAAGGATTTTTGAAAAAAAAGTAGAATTATATATTTAGATATATTTTAGAAATTTTTTAAATAGCAATTTATTTTACGAGGTGAATTTTAACTTATGAAAAAAACACTAAAGAAAGTTTTTTTAATAATAATAGGAATATATGTTTTAATTACATTGATAAATCAACAAAAAGCATTAAATCAATATAGCAAAAACGAACAAGAACTAGCTGAACAAATACAACAACAAGAGGATATAAAACAAGAATTAGCAGAAAAAAAAGATGATGTGAATTCTCTAGATTTTATAGAACAAACTGCTAGGGAAAAATTAGATATGTATTATCCTAATGAAAAAATATACATAGACCAAGGTTTATAGTTATACTTTATATAGATTTTAAATTTACTAAGAGAGATAAATCTGTTATATCAAGACATATCAAGAATGCAGTGTCTGAATAGGAGATAGTGTTGTGAGGCACTTGGCTACTAAATTGGTTCTTTGTCAAGTTAGTTGACAGTAAAAACAAGGTAAGGTTGTAGGGTAACCTTATCTTTTTCTATATTTTGTATATGCAATTTATCTAATGTTTCTTTACTATAGAAAAATTCAAATGCTTCATAAGGAGTTTTACCACCTAATGATTTTCTAGGTACTGAATTAATATGAGAAAACATTAAATCGAGCTTGTCCTGTGTTAAATCTTTCATACTCTTTTTCTTCTGAAGAATATTGCGAATAAATATGTGATTGTTTTCAACTCATAAGTCCAGTATTTTCAAAAATGAAAGTTTGAATATATGAACCTTCTTGATGATTGTATACAGTATCCATTTCAGTTGTTGGAGAACAAGGAGTTTTCTTAATAAGATGCAATAAATTTACAACTATTACAAAGAAAAAATGAGAGAAGAAAAATAATTCATTGGTTGTTAATCTCATTATGTGTAATTATAGTTGGTATTTTTGTGGTTTTAATTTTATTAAATAGTCCATACTTAAATTGGGATTATAATGATCCAGAAAAAGCTGTTTTAGGAGTGGCTATTCACTCTTTTGAGTGGGTATTTATGAGGATAGCACCAATTATTTTTATTGGATTAGTTATTGGGATTTTCTTGCCTAGAAAGAAAATCTAAAATATCTATGTTGTAAATTTGACAAAATACAGAAAAGTTACTATAATACAACAAATACTATTCAATAGATAGTACAAAACATCCCCTTTTATTACAAAGTAACAAGGTTCTGGCGTAACTACTTGCAATTTTAATTGCATAGTGGGTCAGGTTCTTATTTTATAGAGAGTTGCTAGAAATAGTGGCTCTCGTTTTGATTTAAAAATGGCAAGAATAAGAGAAAAAGGTTATAATACAGTTAATAAAATTGAAGAAGAATTAAATTTTAGCAAGGAAAATTTTATTTAAAATATAAGGGTGTAGACTTTTTGTATGTAACCGCGTTTTAAATAGAATTTGACACAGCAAAAGTTATAAATATCTTTCAATTTAAAGAAAGGAGATAAAAAATGAGCAATGTATTAGAGGTGAAAAACATTGAAAAATACTATGGAAATAAATCAAATTTAACAAAGGCGATAGATGGTATTAGTTTTAATGTTGGAGA
>CALXAU010000101.1 GCA_944386355.1 uncultured Clostridia bacterium | reverse complement strand
GAAGCAAATGGCTTTTCTATTGTATAAATAACAAAAGTATTGATATATTAATATTATTTGGCAAAACATAGCTGGGGGTTAAAAATCTGGGTATTGCCTGCAAAATATTAATATATCAATACTTTTGAGTAATAAGAAGTGAAAAACCATTAACAAGTAACAAAAAATAAAAAAAATTTAAAAAAACACTTGAAAAATATATAAAAGTATATTAAAATTTAATTGATGTGGAGAAAAGTGGTACAAAGTGGTAGAAAGTGAAAAGAGGTGAAATTCAATTGTTAATTGGTGAATATGAACATTCTTTAGATGCAAAAGGAAGATTAATAATGCCAGCAAAATTAAGACAAGACATAGGTGAAAAATTCATATTAACCAAAGGCTTAGATGGATGTCTATTTGCTTTTTCACAGCAAGAATGGTTGAATTTCGAAACAAAGCTAAAAGCACTTCCATTATCAGATAAAAATGCAAGGAATTTCGTTAGATTTTTCCTATCTGGAGCAACAGAATGTGAAATAGATAAACAAGGAAGATTCCTTATCCCCAATAATTTAAGAACAATTGCAAATTTAGAAAAAGAAACAGTTATTATAGGAGTTGGTACAAGATTAGAAATATGGGATAAATCTATATGGGAAAAATGTGATGAAAACATTTCAGCAGATGAAATAGCAGAAAATATGACAATGCTTGGTATATAACTTGAAAAAGTTTATATAGATTACTTAAGAAAAAATTGCTAAAGATAATAATACAAAAGAACATATAAAATACAAAAGACTATTATACAAAAGATAGGACAAGCAAAAGAGAATAAAAAACTATACAGAAGAAAAATGTGCTAAAGATTATAAAAAGAGCCAAAGATAAAGAAATACAAAAGAAACAAAAATACATAAGAAAATAAAACAAAAGATAAAAATATTTAGAGAAAACTTAAGAATACAAAAGTTAATTTAACAAAAGCCAGGGAATTTTTAAAAATAACTAAAGATTTACGCAAAAGATAATAAATATATAAACTAAAGAGCTGGTGGAATAGTTATAATACAACTATCTACCAGCTAAAAAGTTAAAAAATTTTCAGGGAGAATTAATTTGAAATTTGTACATAAACCAGTGCTCTTAGAAGAATGTATAAAAGGCCTTAACATAAAGCCAGATGGGATTTATATAGACGGTACATTAGGTGGAGCAGGACATAGTAAAAAAATATTAGAAAATTTAGATGAAAAAGGATTACTAATAGGGATTGACAGAGATGAAGAAGCACTAAGTGTTGCTAAAGAAAAATTAAAAGAATATAATAATGTTAAATATATATATGGAAATCATGATGATATATTAAGTATTATTAAAAATTTAAATATAAAAAAAGTAGACGGTATTTTATTAGACTTAGGCGTATCATCATATCAGTTAGATGAAAAAACAAGAGGTTTTAGCTATTTATCAGATAATGTATTAGATATGAGAATGGACAAAAATCAAGAATTAACAGCAAAAGATGTTGTAAATACATACAGTGAAAAAAAATTAGCAGATATAATATATCAATATGGAGAAGAACGATTTTCAAGACAAATAGCTAGAAATATTATTTTATATAGAAATAAAAAAATAATAGAAACAACAAAACAATTAACAGATATAATAGATAAATCTATACCTTCATATGCAAAAAAAGACGGACATCCAGCTAAAAGGACATTTCAAGCTATAAGAATAGAAGTAAATGATGAAATAAAACCTTTAGAAAAAACAATAAAAAATTGTATAGAAGCTTTAAATACAGAAGGAAGACTTTGTGTAATTACATTTCATTCATTAGAGGATAGAGCTGTAAAAAATGCAATGATAGAAAAAGTAGGACATTGTACATGTCCTAAAGATCTTCCTTATTGTGTATGTGGAGCTGTTTCAGAAGGTAGGATAATAACTAAAAAACCTATAATTCCAACACAAGAAGAAATGAATGAAAATTCTAGATCAAAAAGTGCTAAACTTAGAATTTTTGAGAAAAAATAAACGAAAGAGTAGGAGGTGATAGCTCATGGCAAATAATGCTTATCAATATACAACTAGTCCAAGAAAACTTAATCCAGATTATGAAAAACCAAAAGTAAAAAAAGAGAATAAGAAAAGATTAAAAGTTGTTGAAAATTTGCCAAGACAAGAAATAAAACTTTCTAAAAAACAAAAAGAAAAAAGAAGAAAATTAATGTTTTATGTAATAGCAATATTTATTGTATTACTTGCAATAAGTTATAGAAATTCTCAGATAAACGAAAGTTTTAATAAAGTACAAACATTAAAAAAAGAGTTATCATCAATAGAAAAGGAAAATGAACAATTAAAAGTAAATATTGAAAATAGCCTAAATTTAAGTAATATAGAACAACAAGCTAAAGAAAAATTAGGTATGCAGAAATTATCAAGTAATCAAACTATTTATATAAACTTACCTAAAAAAGACTATGTAGAAACAGCACCAGAAAAAGTAATTGTACAAGAAGAAAAAAATTGG
The DNA here is from genome assembly GCA_944386355.1 of uncultured Clostridia bacterium. Classification (GTDB taxonomy): domain Bacteria; phylum Bacillota; class Clostridia; order TANB77; family CAG-508; genus CAG-269. Next base: position 185 of record CALXAU010000101.1, on the reverse strand, counting down.
TTTGAAAAATTTATAGATAAAATATTTAATAGGTAAAGCTTAATTATTGTAATAATATTAAAAATAACAAGTTTTATTAAGTACTTAATATATTAGTAGTTAATTTCTAGTTACTAGTTAATGATTTTAAAGATAAATAACAAAAGTATTGATATATTAATATTATTTGGCAAAACATAGCTGGG
>CALXAU010000100.1 GCA_944386355.1 uncultured Clostridia bacterium | reverse complement strand
ATTGTGCGTATTAAGGTAAATTAACCTTGTTGTATACGGAAAAATCTTGTATAAAGTCAAGATAAAAGTCGATTTTTGTTTTGAAAATAAAATATTTAATATTTATTTTCACTTTGTATTGCGAAACTAAAAAGTTTCATATTGTTTCCTATACAATAACAAAAGTATTGATATATTAATATTATTTGGCAAAACATAGCTGGGGTATAACAATCTGGGTCTTGCCTGCAAAATATTAATATATCAATACTTTTGAGTAATAAGAAGTGAAAAACCATTAAATAGTAACTATATGTCGATTTTTGCGATGAAAAAAACTTTACAAAAATGAATAAATAGAGTAAAATAATTTAAAAGTTAACTTTAATTCAAATTTTTTTTAATCAAAAATTTAATCTTTGAAATTTTTTCGAAAAAATTAAAATTCCCAAAATTAAAAATTAAATAAGTAGGTGAGGCATATGTATGTTATTTTATAGCAAAAGATATATTAATACTATAAGTCTTATAATATCTATAATTATATTCATTTCCCTTAATAATATATGTAACTTTACAAAAACATTAGATTTCAATAATTTATCTTTACATAATTATTTTTTTTCTAAAGTAGAGAAAATAGAAAATAAGATAAGTAGTATTGTAAGAAAAACTAAAGAAGAAAATAAAATTCAAGAAAATAATAGCGCGACTAAAAACTCAGAAAATTCAAATATAATTAATCTAACTAAAGAAAAAAATAAATTTGAATGGAAAATAGAAATTCCATCAATAAATCTAATAGCACCAATAGAAGAAGGAACTAGTAAAGACATAATGAATAAAAGTGTAGGACACTTTGAAGATACAGCTAAAACGGAAGGAAACGTTGGACTTGCTGCACATAATAGAGGATATCCTGTAAATTATTTTGCAGATTTGAAGAAGTTAAAAGAAGGCGATGAAATTAGATATAAATATAAAGATTTTCAAAAAACCTACTATGTAAAAAAAATGGAAATAATAAGAGATACAGAATGGTCTTATCTAGAAGAAACAGAAGAAAATATGTTAACATTAATTACTTGTGTAGAAAATGAACCAAGTTATAGGAGGTGTGTTCAAGCAGTAGAAAAATAAATTTATAAATAAGATTTAGTAATTGTACGTACAAGCTAACTAAAAATAAAATTAAAGAATAATAAAAAATGAAAGGAAAATAAAATTTGAACAAAAAAAAGAATAAAATAAAAATTGTTTGTATATTAATTGTATTTTTAATAATGAACTGTTTAAATATAATAAATAGTGTTCATGCATCAAATTTAATTACATCAGCAGATTTAAAAAATGAAGGAGATTGTGGGAGTTTATTAAAATATAAAGGAAGTATAGTTATTGTAACATATGTTAGCTATTTAAATAATAATACTTATTATCCTGCATATTGTTTAAATAAAAATTTACCAGGAGTAGGAACTGTTGATGAATATACTGTTACAGTAGATGATATAATTACAGATGTTGGTTTATGGAAAACAATAATAAATGGATATCCATATAAAAGTCTAGAAGAATTAGGTGTTGCAAATAAACAGGAAGCTTTCACTGCAACAAAACAAGCTTTATATTGCTATATCCATGGAAATAATCCTAATGATTATGAACCAATAGGTGAAGCTGGACTAAGAACTTTAAATGCAATGAAAAAAATATTAAATGATGCAAATGCCTCTAAAGAGGTACAAATATCAAGTACTATAAATATAAATAAAGACTCAAAAACATGGCAACAAGATAGTATAGATAAAAATTATATTTCTAAAACATATTCTGTATCAGCAGGTACTAATATAGATGAGTATAGTGTTAATTTATCAAAAGGAAATAAAGAATTAATAGAAGGAATAAAAATAGTAGATGAACAAAACAAGGAGAAAAAACAATTTTCATCAAAAGAAAAATTTAAAGTTATAATTCCAATTTCTTATATAAAAGAAGCAGGAGATTTTAAAATAAATGTTGAAGCAAGTTTAAAAACAAAATCTATATTATATGGTAAAGCACCAAATAGCTCTTTACAAGACTATGCTCTTACAATGGTAGAATATGAAGACGGAACAGGAAATACTCTAGACAATTATGCCAAAAATGATACTCAAATAAAAATAATAAAACAAGAAAAAGATACAAAAGAAAAATTAGAAGGTGTTGAATTTTCTTTACTAGATGAAAATAAAAACCCAGTACATAGTAATTTAAAAACTAATAAAGATGGAGAAGTTCTCATACAAAATTTAATGCCAGGAACTTATTATTTAAAAGAAGTTAATACAAAAGACGGATATTTACTATATCAAGAGGAAATAAAAATAACAGTAAAATATAATGAAATGGTAACTGTAACGGTAAACAATACAAAAAATGAAGAGCCAGAAGTTGAAAAAACAAAAAAACAACTAGAGGTTCACGCACAAGAAGTAAACAATGTACAAACTCAAAAGATAGAAACAGAAAGTATACAATCACAAATAAAAAAATTACCAGTTACAGGGTATTAAAAAGAAAATAGGTAAACTTTATAAAGAATTCTTTAAGTTTACCTAAATTTTTTTGTTATAAATTATTTTTAGTTTAAACTATTAATAAAAAATAGTAACTAGTTAATGATTTTAATGATAAATAAGAAAATTGGACGTTAGCGAAATCAAAGATTTCGACGTCCACATGCACAAAATTGCTTTGCAATTATTGTGCGTATTAAGGTAAATTAACCTTGTTGTATAGCAAAAATCTTCGATTTTTCCTATACAATAAGAAAATTGGACGTTAGCGAAATCAAAGATTTCGACGTCCACATGCACA
>CALXAU010000099.1 GCA_944386355.1 uncultured Clostridia bacterium | reverse complement strand
TGTGCCTTCAGATAAAGTAAAAAATGTAAGTAACCAAATTGTTACTAAAACAGGATACAGATAAAAAGTTTATATAAAATTTTAAAATGATATATGGATCAATACTTTACTTGATATTATAACGAAAATTATTAAAAACTAACACTATAATTCAGTAAATAAAAATCAAATGAAAAATAAATTAAGATATAAAATGATTATAAAAAATAGAAAGGGTCTTTTACATGTATAATGAAAAAAAAATGATAAACTGTATGTATACTTTAAAAGAAGATGAAGAATATATTTTAAAAAAAATAAAAGATGAATTTAAATGGAAAATGTTAGATAGTGAATACGATGAAAAAAGGATAGAAATAACAAAGAATAGTGATGTTTTAAAACAATGTATAGAAAGAGGATTATTTATGGAGGAAGTTTTAAATAATCCTAATTTACCTAGTGAATATTTAGAAAATTTATTAAAAGATATGACAGAGTTCTTGTGTAATAGTAAGTTTACTCAAATTAAAGAAATAAAAAATTTATGTGATAAAATAACAAAGATGCATTTACTTTATAATTATTATGAATCAATTTGTACAAAAGATGATAAAACTATATTAAGATTGGAAATAAGAAATTTTTTAAATAATAATTTCGAAAGAAAAAAAATAGGAGATATTATCAAAAAAGGATATAAGGTTGAAGATTTTTATAAATTTTTAGATGTACTAGTGCGTGAATATTTTGTAAAAAAATATTTAATTGACAATGAACGAAATATGCAAAAAATGATATACAAAAGAATTGAGGAGCAAAATGAGTGTGAAGAAAATTTATTAAACGCAGTTATAGATTATATAAGTAAAAAGTATATGGATAAAAATAAAGAAAATATAAAAAATAAAGAAGATTTAGATTCAAAAGTAACTGATTGGATATTGGATATATTTGCTACATACCTTCCTGAAGGCTTTTCTGGATATTATATTGTGTGGCTTTCAGGAATTACCAGTTTTATGGATAGAGAAGGGAAGTTTTTAGGAATTAATAGTCAAGAAGATTTTAATATATTTATAAATACAGCAATATATATTTTGAATAGACAATTAATTTTACCAGAAGAAAAATTAATAAAAGGCCAAGAACTCAAAGAATTAGCCAGTAAAAATAATATTGATGCACTTTGGTTTTTCATAAAATTATATAAGAATTTAAACAAAAATCTTGAGCTTGAAGAGTTAAATAGAATAATTCAAAAGATATTTGGAATTGATATAGATATTGAAAAACCTTTTCCTACAAGACAAGTCTATGATATGGAATTAATATATTTAATTGGCAATATAAGTAAGTCTCCAGAAATACTAACAAAAATTTACGAGCAATGCTCTCAGCTAGATGAAAAAATATTAGAGATATTAAAAGAAAATGAATGTACACCAGAAAAAATAAGACAGCGTATTCAAGCAAAAATAAATATGAAAAAGACAATAGAACAAGATAAAATATCAAAAACATTAGAAGAGGAAAAAGAAAAGTTAGAACAAGAGACTAAAAAAGAAGGGTGTGTAAAAGAATAAAAAGGAGAGATTATAATGTTTAGTGAAAGAGTAGCTTTAGAGGAAAATAAACGAGTTTTAGAAAAATTAAAGAGAAACGTAAGATTTGAAGCAGAAAGATTAACATCTTTTAGAAAAAGCGGAAATATAAAATTAAAAAATTTATCTGATTATTTGAGTGGGAATACCTTTAAAACCTTGGAAAATGGTTATGAAGAATGCTTAAAAAGAGATATTTTAAAAATGGGAGAATTCTTTATTGAAAATAAATATACTCAAAGAAAACACTTTATAGATATAGCGTTTAAATTAAATATAGCTTTATACACAGAACTGATAGGAGGTTTTAAAGAAGAAAGAAGAAAGGAACTTATTGAGTTTTTTAGTAATAAATTACGGAGAAAAAGATTTTAAAAAAATATTTCCAAATGGAGAATTTTCTGAAAGTAATTATGAAAGGTGGAAACAAGATTTATTAGACAAATATTTAATGGAAAGTTTTATATATGACAAAGAAAGTTTTATTCAAAAAAATGTTCTTTTTGGTATATGTTTTAATAGAGGAAAAGAGAAAGAAAAATCATTAATTCTAGATTATTTAATTAAAAAGAACAATATTATAAAACAAGATATAGAAACATATAAAGCTTATGAAAAAATGAGTAAAGATTTAGGAGATATATTGCAATCTAGATTTAAATATTATGGTACTACAAATTCAAGTGAAGAAGATATACGAAAAATTGCTTCAATGGGAGAATCTTTGGTAAATAATTTGACATATAAATATCCTAATATAGATATTAGATCTTTATTTAAAGAAATAAATCTCTATACAAATTATGAAATAGGATTAATTATGTTTTCAGCCATTAAAGAAGCAAAAACTCAAATTTATAATCCTTATATAGCAGAAAGTAATGAGAATATAGTTGATTTTTATGGGATTATTGGTGGTATTTATGAAAGAATGTATGAATATTTTAAATATATTGACTTTGATAAAAGCATAGATAAAATTTTTCAAAAATTAAATATAAATATAAAAATGAATCAAAAAATGCCTATATGGAATTATTGGGATACACAATTAATTTGTTTTATTGGACAAAATACTACTTCTCCAGAAACATTGAAAAAAATGTATGAAGCGTTTTCAAATGAACCGAAAATTACTAGAATAATACAGCAAAATCAAAATACACCGCAAAAAATAAAATATAGTATAAAAAATAAAACGCAAATAGAAAATGCTATATAATTAAAAAAAGAGGTATTAATTTGTACTGAACCCAAAAAATTGGACATTTTTTGATTAGGTACTAGGCAACTTGGGAATGAACTCTGTATTGTACAGGG
>CALXAU010000098.1 GCA_944386355.1 uncultured Clostridia bacterium | reverse complement strand
TTTGTCAAATTTAATGAAAAATATGTAAAACTAATATTTTACTGTATAGCAATGAACTTAAAAATATTTAGACTAAAGTCGGAAATGGAAGTACAAAGAAAATATCCAGATATATTATTAATACCAAAAAATAAAGAAAAAGGATATAAAGGAGTAATGATAGAATTTAAATATCTAAAAAAAGGAGAAGAAAACAAATTAGAAGAAAAACAAAAAGAAGCAAGAGAACAAATAAAGGAATATATAAATTTTGAAGAAATAAAAGAAATAGAAAATTTAAATAGTTATACAGTAGTAGCAGTAAATGATAAAATATATGTAGAGAAAATATAAATAAAAGCAATAACGATAATTTAAAAGGAATAAAATATAATAGTTTGTCAAATATAATTTTTTTAAATTTAAAATCTTGGAAATCTTAATTTTATAAAGCAAAAAGATAAACAAATCTCTTTTTTTATTCTTTAGAAATAAAATAGTCAAAATGAAGTGAACCCAAAATATTAGACAAAAAAGTTTAATAAGGAGGGTTCATTTCATGTCTAAATATTCAAATAAATTTAAAATAAGGAAAAATATAAAACAGTAAATATAGCTTCATAAAAATTTGTAACAAATATTACGAAAATATTACAGGAATATTAAAAAAAGATTACATTAAAATAAAATATTTACAAATCACAAACTATTTTATATAATTATAAACATAAGAAGAATAATAAAAAAATATATAATTCAAGCTAAGTTATATTATATGAATAATTAAAATATTAAACAAAGGATTAGAGGGGGAAATACAATGAAAAAGAGATTAATTATAATAACTACAATTATTATATTAATAGTACTTTTAAGTACAATATTTATGACTAAAACAGATACAACAACAATAGCTGCAAAAGTCAAAAGTAGTAATAACTATAATACAATAAATACAGCTACAGAATTAGTAAAAGATATGAAAATTGGATGGAATTTAGGTAATACTTTAGATTCTCCAGACGGAAAAAACAAAGATATAGAAACAAGCTATTATGAAACATTATGGGAAAATCCTATAACAACAAAAGAAATGATTACAGAAGTAAAAAATGCAGGATTTAATTCTATAAGAATCCCAGTTACATGGTTCGATCATGTCTATATTGAAGAAAATGGAGTAAAAAGTAAAAATATAAAAATAGATGAAATGAATGTAACTGAAATTTCAAAAATAAAAATAGAAGAAAATTGGATGAATAGAGTAAAAGAAGTAATAGACTATGCTATACAAAATGATATGTATTGTATACTAAATGTACATCATGATGTAGGAACTGGAACATGGCCTTGGATTTTTGCAAGTTCAAATGAAAATAATAGAAAAAAGTATGAAACAGTATTAAGTATGCTATGGACACAAATAGCAAACGAATTTAAAAGCTATGATAATAGATTACTTTTTGAAGGTTTTAATGAAATAATGATAGAAGGCGCAAGTTCCTGGGTTGGATCAAATAGTTCTTCTGTTACAAGTGAGCATTTTAATGCAGTAAACAGATTAAATCAAATATTTGTAGATACTGTAAGAAAATCAGGAGGGAACAATAGTAATAGATTTTTAGTATTGAATACATATGGAGCAGAAGCATTGTCAGAAGCACTTAATAATTTTCAATTACCTAGTGATACAATTGAAAACCATTTAATTATAAGTGCACATGTATATGATTGGGGAGGATCTTGCCAATCAGGAGAGAATAACACAGTATATAAATCATTACAAAGATTAAAAAATAAAGCAGACAGTATAGGAGCAGGAGCAATTATTGGAGAATTTGGATCATATATAAATTCAAAAGGACCAGCAAATTCAGCATTAGCAAATAATTATTATGTAAAAACAGCAAAGTCAATGGGAATAACTTGTTTTTATTGGGATGACGGTATGGGAAAAAATGCGTCAATGAGTTTATTAGATAGAAATAACTTAGAATGGAAATATCCTCAAATATTACAAGGACTAATCGATGGCTCAAATGGAAAGACATTAGAAAAAACTATAGTAGATCCAAGTATCGAACCAACAAAAATTACCCTAAATAAAACAAATATTGAGTTAGATTATAATTCAAACTTAAGAGAAGCACTTATTGCAACTGTAGAGCCAAGCAATGCAGGAAAATCAGTAGACATAGAATGGGAAACAAGTGATACAAATATTATATTTGTAAGCCAAACTGGTAACATTGCACCGAAAGGTATACCAGAATTGATTAATATACAAGGACCTTTTGCAGGTGGAGCAGAAGGAACAGCTATAGTTACAGCTAGTATAGAAAAAGAAGATGGCACAGTATTACAAGCTAGTTGTAATGTAACAGTAAAAAATAAATTAAAAGGAAAGTTAGCAGAAACAAATTTATCAGATTTTAATAATTGGAGAAAAGGATATTATGATTGGCAAAAAGGCTATTATTTTGCAAATGGAGAAGATAGAATTTGTATAGACGGGTATTTAGAAGTAAATTCAAATACCATATACACTGCAAATATTTCAAATACAGATTTTGCATTCACTATTAGAGAATTAGATGAAAATCATAATTTTATAAATTCAAAAGTCTTACATAATAAAGAAACTATTGAAACGGATAGTAATACAAAATACATTGCTTTAAACCTACACAAACCAGGAGATGGAGAGGCATTACCAATGACATTGGATGATTTTAAAGAAGAATTTAATAAAGGTATAAGTTTATCATTAACAACAGACGGAGAAGCAGAAACAATATTTGTAACAGGAGTAACTCTAAACCAAACAGAAAAAACACTAAAAGTAGACGAAAAGTTGACATTAGTAGCAACAGTAAAACCAGACAATGCAACAAATAAAAATGTAACATGGAAATCAAGTAATGAAGAAATTGTAAC
>CALXAU010000097.1 GCA_944386355.1 uncultured Clostridia bacterium | reverse complement strand
ATAGTTATGAAAAAATTTCTTTCAAATTAATTCCCTTTAAATATAAATTAGTTCATTACAAAATTCTGTGGATTTAAATATTTCACTTTATTAATCCAATTATTTAAAATTGTTTCTGGAATATGCATATCATATATTCCTGTTCCAAGTTTTATATTAGGTTTGTTTTTTCCGTGATAATCTGTTCCACCCGACATATATAAATTATGTTCTTTTGCATATTGTGTTATTTCTTCAATTTTTTGTTCATTAAATAATGAATAATAACATTCTACTCCGTCTATTTTATAATGATTTACTAATTCTTCTAAAATTTTTTGTGCATTTTCTTTATATATGTATATATGTGGTGCAAAAGCCAATCCACCTGATTTCCTTATTAGTTCTATTACTTGTTTACAAGTAGGTGTTAAATCTTGAGTTGGTATATAAAATATACTATTTGGATTTTTCATACATCTTCTATAAAATAAAAGGCTATCTTGACAGACTTCTTTATTTTTGAAAAATTTAGAATTTTCAGTGTGTTTTTTTATTTGTTCTAATAAATATGTAGAAGAGAATTGGTATTTTTCTTTATTATATTTTTCTTTAACATCTTTATCTAATATAATACCTGCTTTACTATACAATTTTTCTGCTCTTTGAATTTCAATTATTTCTATTTCTTCTGGTGAATATGGATAAAGTTCATGAATTTTTTCATTTATATAATTTATATCGACTCCATATCCTAATATTTCTATTGTTACTCCTAAAAGTGTTGTTGATAGTTCTATTCCTGGTATTATTTTACCTTTATAATACTTTGAATAATCTATTTTCTCCAATTCTCTATATACATAGCAATTATTATGATCTGTAAAAGAAATATATGATAAATTTTTTTCTTGGGCTTTTTTTAATATCTCTTCATAAGTATCTGTACCATCTGAAAAAGTTGTGTGAATATGCAAGTCTATCATTATTACTCCCCCTTTTCATTATCCCTTTTCCACCTTTTTCTATTTTCTTCACTTACATTTTCTTCAAATTCTTCCCAAGACTTGCTGAATACATGATTTGCAAACATTTCTTTTAATCCTGTTATTTGTTTCAAACGTATAATTTCATCTAATTCCATACCTAAATGTTTTGATATTTGAGCTTCTGTCCACCCATTTTCTGTTAGTGTAAGTACTATATGAGACATATCAACTATTTGATGTGTTCCCCTTGCTCTATTATGTCTTATTGTACTTGCCATACGATTCTCTAAATCTTTGTCTATTGTAACTATTGGCACTTGTTTTAAATTAAAGTATTCTTTTGCACAGCGGTATCTATGAAATCCGTCTACTACAATGTATTTATCATTTTCTTTATCATAATATGTAACTATTGGTTGTGTATAGCCGTCTTCTTCAATTGAGTGTTTTAACAATTCCATTTCTGGTGGTGCTACTTTATTTGGGTTATAGTCATTTGCAACTACTTTGTTTATATCTACCATTTTTACATTTAATACTGGAAATTGTATTTCTTGCATTTTTGTCATTCCTTCCATTTTTTCTAATTATTTGCTTTCTATATCATGCTTATTGCTGTAAATTGTAGCTTTTTAGCTTATTTTTACAAAATTTTTATATGCTTCATCTGTCATTATTTGATATCCTGCTTTTTCATATGTTTCTCTATATATATTTGTAACAGTACTTGGTCTTATTTTTACTTCTTTTTTTAAATATTGCAATAATTCCACTAAATAAGAGTCTTTTGTTGCATATACATTTTTTATTAAATTTCTACAAACAGATGCAAATGCAACTACTCTATCTTCTTCTATATTTAAATACCAAACTTTGTCGTCATCATCATATATTCTATCATTTATTTGTTTTTCTATTGTTCTAGAACCAAAAAACTTTCCCATATATTTATAAAATTTTTCATCTGTATTTACTACTTGTATTATCATATATATCATTTCCTTTTTTCCATATTTAGATTTTTGAGGATTTATCTATAAACCATTCTTAATTTTGCACACTATTTTTATCATCTTGGAATTCCTCTTCTATTATTCTTTGAAGGAATTTATCATCCGTTACTGTAGATTTATTTAATAAATTATCCCATTTATGTATTAATCTTTTCAACTCCGTTTCCTCTGTTTTTGTTTGTGTAAATGACAGTCTTTTTAAATAAAAATCATTTTTTTCAATTGCTCTTGCTATTCTTCTCCATGATATAGCTTTTTTTTGCGTTTCTAATTTACATTCTGCTGTTTCTGGTATTTGACTTACATCTATACTATATTTATTTTTATGCCATATCATAAACTTTTTTATTTTTCTATAATAATGCATCATTAAGTCTCTGTTGTATATGCCAATACTTTCTAATAAAAATATTGTATATTGTTGCCAAGTCATATTTTCTGGCTTACTAGATTTTATGTTTCCAAGAGCGGTAGTTTTACAATATATATTTCCAAAATTTACTCCATTTACTCTGTTTAAAACTTTTGACCATGTATCATATTCTAATGCTTTAAATTGATTTAATCCGTTTCTTTGATCGTCTCCATATGGTTGACAAAGTCTTTGTTCATATATATTCATACCATTTTTGTACATTAATTCATATATATAATTGAATTTTAAATCTAATTTACTTACTGCTCCCCATATATCTTCTACTCGCCAATCATATATTGGATAAAAATTGTATACATCTATATGTTTTTCATTTACTTTTATTTTTGTAGTCCATCTATAATTATTAAACATTACTTTATTTTCTTGAAAAGTAATTGTTCTAAATCTGTTTAAACTTTCATCTGTTCTAATACCAATTCCAGAAGCAACTGGAGTATTATATTTTTCTTGATACCATTGCGCAAATTGTATTATAAAATCTTCAAATTCTTCTCCTACTTTAAACCATTCAAATGGACAATTATGAATATTTATGCTATCTTTTGGTAAATCTCGAACCCATAAATGTTTGCTTTCTTCTTCCCAACATATCCATTTTGGTTGCAATACTGAAACTGCATTTCTAAGAGCAAGTGGTAATGCTATATGATAAAAGTCTCTTATTTGAGATAATTTTTTTAGTTCTTCTAAATGCTCTATTGTTCTTCTATATTGTGCTTCTAGGTCTATGAATAGAACATCAAATTTTTTATTCATTTTTTTTGCTACTATATTTGCAAGTTGTACCATTACAGAGCTATCCTTCCCTGCACTTACGCTAAAGTATATGTTTTCAAAATTTTCAAATATAATTTCTAATCTTTCAAATGTAGCTTCTAAAACGTTTTTTTCTAAATATATTTTGGGCATTTTTTTCCTCTCCTATATTGCGAATTATATAGTTTTTTTTTTAATTCGTCAACCTTTGACATTTTTTTAATTTCAGTTTTTTTTATATATTAGGAAAGTCAATATGACTTTCTTTTGAAAATAAAATATAATATT
>CALXAU010000096.1 GCA_944386355.1 uncultured Clostridia bacterium | reverse complement strand
GTGATGTTGAAGCATGGTCTCCTAGACAAAAGAAATATTTTGAAGTTGGAAGTTGTTCTAATTTAACTGATGCTCAATCAAGAAGATTAGGTATTCGTATTAAAGGGGAAAATGGAAATTATTTCGCACACACTTTAAATAATACAGTTGTTGCGCCTCCACGTATGCTAATCGCAATTGTTGAGAATAATTATCAAGAAGATGGTAGTGTTATTGTTCCAGAGGTTTTAAGACCTTATATGGGAGGAATTTCTAAACTATGAAAATATTAAATCCCAAATTTGAAATTTCAGCAGTAAAAAAATCTCAATATCCTAAAAGTAATCTTCCTGAAATAGTTTTAGTTGGTAAATCAAATGTGGGTAAATCAAGTTTTATAAATATAATGATTAATCGCAAAAGTTTAGCTAGAACAAGTAGTGAACCTCGGAAAAACACGTCAAATTAACTTTTATAATATTGATAATAAATTCTACTTTGTTGATTTACCTGGTTATGGATATAGCAAAATGTCTAAAGTAGAACAACAAAAAGTTGGTGAATGTATCGAAGAATATTTATTTAATAGAAAAGAAATTTCTTTGATAATTTTTCTTATAGATATTAGGCATTCACCAACAGAAAATGATAGATTGATGTATAATTATATAATTTCTGCTGGACTTCCTTTTATAATCTTAGCAAATAAAGCAGACAAAATTGCAAAAACTAAAGTTGATGTTACTACTAAAAATTTACAGAAAGATCTAAATCCTATTGGAGATATTCCTACACTGCCATTTTCATCTGAAAGAAAAATTTATATTGATGATGTATGGAATTTTATAGAAAAATACATTTAAGAGCATTATTAATAAGTTAACACAAATTAATAATACTCTTTATTTTATATATTTTTAATAGTAAATAAATAATTATTCCAAATTTTAAATAGTTTATTTTTAAAAATTGTATTTTATACTTTTATTATTATGCATTATCTACAACAATTTTTATTCTTTTTATTACATATCATTAATATAATTGTAAGAATTAATAGAAGTGCTAATATTACAGCTAATACTATAATTGCTGGTAAAGCTATTAAAACTATTAAAGCTAGGGCTGCACCAACTAATAATCCTACAGTAAAAGATAATGCAATAGCAAGTATTATAGCTACAATTCCTAAACAATTTCTTCTTTTACAACATTTATTGCAACAATAATAATTTTGTTCTTGTGGCTCCATATCTTCCACCTCCAGTATAGCATTTTCTATGCTATACTATATTATATTACTTATTGTTGCAAAAGTTTCTTAAATTTTATCTTTTTCGACTTTTTTCGTAATAATTTTTAATGCTTTTTGTCTTTCTAAAACAACAATATGTCCACAACCTAAACATTTTAATTTAAAGTCAACTCCTACTCTTGTAATTTCCCATAATTTACTTCCACATGGATGTTGTTTTTTTGTTTTTACAATATCTCCTATATTATAATCCATTGTTACTCCTATTTTTACTAATATTAATTTTTTGCTATTTCAAATCTTTTTTTAATACTTTCTTTTCCTAATACTCTCATTATTTCATACATATCTGGTGTATTAGTTCTAGCAGTTAACGCGACTCTTAAAACCGTACTTACATCTCCAACATGAGCTTTATATTTTTCTGGATTTGCTTTAAATTCTTTTACTTCTTTAGCATAACCTAATTCTCCAGATAATTCTTTTATTTTATCAAACCAAGTTTGTTTGTCGTCTTCTTGATTATAATATTTTTCTATATATAAATTTAATATTTTACTTATATCTTCTTTATTATTAATTATTTGATATTGATAATCTTGTTTTTTAGAAAAGAATTTTTCATCAAACATATATATTATGCTATTTTTAACATCGGACCATTTTGCAATATCTTTTCTTGGCTTTTTATTTCCTCTTTCAATACTAAATATCTTTAAAGAATATTCTTTATTTTGTAACAACTCAAGTAGTTCTTCATCATATTTTTTAGCCCAATTATAAGCTTCTTCATATACTTTTTCTGATGAATATTTTGATATTACATTTTTTCCTACATCTAATAATTTTACCATGTCAAATAAAGCACCACTAACACTCATTTTGTTTAATTGTAATTCAAATTCGTCTATAGATTTATCTTGATTTGTTCTTCTCCAATTTTCAAAATTTGAATTTGCTATATTTAACAAATATTCTTTAACAGCCTCCTGAGGAATTCCTTCTTCTGCATAATAACTAACTGCCGCTTCTGGATCTTTTCTTTTACTTAGTTTTCTTTTATTTCCATTGTCATTTTTCATAATTGGAGCTATATGCACATATTTTGGTGGTTTCCAACCTAATTCGTGAAATAATTGTAAATGTAATGGAACTGACGATAACCATTCATCTCCACGAATTACATGTGTTGTTCCCATTAAATGATCATCAACTGCATGTGCAAAATGATATGTAGGCAACCCGTCTGCTTTTATAATTACAATATCTTGGTCGTTTTCTGGAAAATCTACATTTCCTTTTATTACATCATGATGTTTTATCTTTCTGTCTTCTCTTCCTGGAGATTTAAATCTAATTATATACTTTTCTCCAGATTTTATTTTTTCTGACATCTCTTCTATAGATAATTTTCTACATTTTGCCCATACTCCATAATACCCTGGTCTTATTTTAGCTTGTTCTTGTTTTTGTCTCATTTGTTCTATTTCCTCTGCTGAACAAAAACATGGATAAGCTTTTCCTTGCTCTATAAGGTATTTAGCATATGCTTGATATATTTCTTTTCTTTTTGATTGTTTGTATGGTCCATATTCTCCTTTTTCTTCGGTTTCTGATATCATTCCTTCATCTGGTACAATACCAAAATTACTGAAAGCAGAAATTATCTGGTTTATTCCATTTTCTACTTCTCTTTTTTGATCTGTATCTTCTATTCTTAAAAAGAATACACCTTCTGTTTGCTTTGCAACTTTTTTAGCAACAAATCCTTGATATAATGTTCCTATATGTACATTTCCTGTAGGGCTAGGTGCAACTCTTGTTACTATTGCTCCTTCTTTTAAATTTCTTTTTGGATATTTTTTTTCATAATATTCTATTCCATTAATGTCTGGAAATATTAAATTTGCTAAATCTTTATAATCCATTTTCTCCTCCATTTTTAATTTTATATCTTATTTTTCAAAATTATTATATTTTTACTAACTTTTAATATTATACTTTATTTTTTAAGGTTTTTCAATATGGAAATATAACTATGTAATATTTCTGGTTATAGGATAATGGTTTTTCTTAAAATTATTGTTCAAGCTCTATATATTGGAAAAGTGTAGACTGCGCATGCGACCAAACGGAGTGGCTTTGCCACGTAGTGCGGTTTGGAGTAATTTTAGAATTTATAACCTACAAAACAAGCATTGCAAAAAAATCACAATACTTGTTTTTAACTAATTATTTAATATCTGATTGTTTTTTTCTAAGTTTT
>CALXAU010000095.1 GCA_944386355.1 uncultured Clostridia bacterium | reverse complement strand
ACTATTCACACCAATAAAATGGTATATATTATTTGATAAGATACAAAACATAAGTACAGTTGTAAATAGTAAAAGAAATTTCGGAGAATTTTTCTATAATATAAAAAAAGCTTGCAAAAAATGGAAATCTATTCTACAATACTATAAGTATTTTATAAAAAATCAAACTAAGATTAAATACTATGTAATAATAATGGCAAAAATAAAGGAGGAAGCCATGGCTGATAATTTAATAATAGTAGAATCTCCAGCAAAGGCAAATACAATAAAAAAGTTTTTAGGAGGAAGCACAAAAGTAATAGCATCAATGGGACATATAAGGGATCTTCCTAAGTCAAAGCTAGGAGTTAATATAGAAAATGATTTTGAACCAGAATATATTAATATTAGAGGAAAAGGAGATCTTATAAAAACATTAAAAAAAGAAGCAAAAAAGGCAAAAAAAATATATTTAGCAACTGACCCTGATAGAGAGGGAGAAGCTATAGCATGGCATTTATCAAATATTTTACAAGAAGAAAATGCAAAAATAACAAGAGTAACTTTTAATGAAATAACTAAAACAGCAGTAAAAAATGCAATAAAGCAACCAAGAGACATTGATGTGAATTTAGTAGATGCGCAACAAGCAAGACGTGTATTAGATAGAATAGTAGGATATAAAATGAGTCCAGTATTGTGGAAAAAAGTAAAAAGAGGACTTTCAGCAGGAAGAGTTCAGTCAGTTGCAGTTAAATTAATTGTTGACAGAGAAGAAGAAATAGAAAACTTTAAGCCAGAAGAATATTGGAATATATATGCAAAATTAGAAGACAAAAAGGAAAATAAAGAATTTGAAGCAAAGTTTTACGGGAAAAATGGAAAAAAAATAGAACTACACAAAGAAGAGGAAGTAAAAGAAATAATAGAAAATATTCAAAATACAATATACAAAGTAACAGAAGTAAAGAAAGGTGAGAAAAAAAGGAATCCTGCACCTCCATTTACCACAAGTACAATGCAACAAGAGGCATCAAGAAAATTGGGATTTACTTTAAAAAAGACAATGTCTATTGCACAAGGACTATATGAAGGAGTAAAAATACCAGAAAAGGGAACAGTTGGTTTAATAACATATATGAGAACAGACTCAACCAGAATATCTGAAGAAGCAAGAGCTGCTGCTAAAGAACATATTGTAGCAGAATATGGAGAAAAATATTATGAAAATAGATATTATAAAACAAAAAAAGACTCTCAAGATGCACATGAAGGTATTAGACCAACTTATGCTGATATGACTCCAGAAAAATTAAAAGAGGTACTTAATAAGGATCAGTTTAAGTTATATCAATTAATTTACAATAGATTTATGGCAAGCCAAATGTCAGCTGCAATTTATGACACTATGTCTGTAAATATAAAAGCAAAAGAATATGATTTTAAAGCAAATGGACAAAATATAAAGTTTAAAGGTTTTATGATTTTGTATGTAGAAAGTACAGATACCAAAGAAGAAAAAGTAGATAATATACTTCCAAATTTAAATGAAGATGATGAGCTAAAATTAAAGAAACTAGACTCAAAACAAAGTTTTACAGAACCACCACCAAGATATACAGAAGCAAGCTTGGTAAAAGTTTTAGAAGAAAAGGGAATTGGTAGACCAAGTACTTATTCACCTATAATTACAACAATTATAGAAAGAAGATATATTGAAAAAAATCAGAAACAATTATCTCCAACAGAATTAGGTAAAATAGTAAATAAACTTTTAACAGAAAATTTTACAGATGTTATAAATGTGCAATTTACTGCAAAAATAGAAGATGAATTTGATGAAATAGCAGAAGGAAAAGAAGAATGGAAAAAGATGATAAGAGAATTTTATGGTCCATTTGAACAAGAAATTGAAAAAGTAGAAAAAGAACTAGAACATGTAAAATTAGAAGATGAAGTTTCAGATATACCATGTGAAAAATGTGGAAGAATGATGGTATATAAATATGGAAGATATGGCAAATTTTTAGCATGTCCTGGTTATCCTGAATGCAAGAATGCAAAACCAATTGTAGAAAAAATAGACGTACCTTGTCCTAACTGTGGAGGAACAGTGCTAATAAAGAAAACAAAGAGAAGAAAAAATTTTTACGTATGCGAAAATAACCCTGAAACATGTAACTATATTTCATGGAATAAACCAAAATTAGGAGAAAAATGGAATCCAGAAGAAGCAAAAAACACAAAGAAAGAGCTTACAAAAGAAAAAGATAAAAAAACAAAAAAGAAGAGACAAAATAAAAAATAATTGATATATATAAAATAATTATATAACTACAATTTACTAATTTTAAAAATTGTGATAGTTCAGCAAGAAATTAAATTATTGATTTATTCAATATAGGAAACACTATGAGACTTTTGAATTACGGGATACAAATAAAAAAATACTATATATTATATTTTCAAAAGAAATTCTAAAGTATTATAAAAATGTTCATAAAATAATCTTACAATAAAAACTTTTTCTTGCTGAACTTTAACAAAAAATAAATAAAAATTTTGATGTATTCATAAATTTAAGAAAAACCATTAATCCTGTAACGAAGATTTATAAAATTTTTTAAAAACTATTTACTTTACATATATTTTTATGATATAAATATTATATAAGTTAACATAGAAATTTAAACGTTTTATTAAAAATTTTTTTAAGAAGGAATAAAAAATGCACCAATATAATATAATGTTTATAGAAAACAGAGTGCCAGACATAATAAGAAATGTGGTAGAAAATAAAAGACGAAAAGGGTATAAAACAGTAAGGCTAATTTCAGATAAAGAGATAGAAACATTAGAAAAATTTTTTTCAACTCCGGGAGTTCAAAAAAGGTTATTTCATAAAAAAAATGTGAATGTTGAAATAGATATAGTACAAGATATAGAGAAAAATATAATATGTATATTAAAATCATCAGATCCAATTATTTATGAAAATGGAGAAAAACTAAAACAATTTTTTATGAGCATATATGAATATATAGAAAAAAATAAATATATTAGTTTTATAAAAGGAAAAAGTAATCTAGAGATTTTTTTAAAAAGATGCAGAATACAAGAATTAGTATTATGGGATAATGATGGTAATTATTTATAAATAGAAATACATTTAACTTAAAATAATTGTAAATAGATATTATTGTCAAAATAATTAAATATAAAACTTGACACAAATATATATTTTTGTTAATATAATATAGGTAAAGAAACGAAGGACAAAAGAAAAATATTAAATATGCAGGTATAGTTTAGTGGTAAAATGAATCCTTGCCAAGGATTAGTTACGAGTTCGATTCTCGTTACCTGCTCCATAAAAGTTTTAAAAGGCTTAAATTATAAACATATTAATTATATATTTATATGAAAACAATTGATAGAGTTTTAAGACAAGAGAAAATTTATATTATAATTATATCAATATTATACAATTATTTTTTATATGGCGACATAGCCAAGTGGCTAAGGCACGAGTCTGCAAAACTCTGATCCCCGGTTCGAATCCGGGTGTCGCCT
>CALXAU010000094.1 GCA_944386355.1 uncultured Clostridia bacterium | reverse complement strand
TTTTTTACCATATGATATATTATTTTTTTATTTTTTTCAACTGGAAATTTATGGAACACCGAAAAATTTTTGCACCCTTAAAAATAAAAAAGGTATTGACAAAACAAAAATTTGATTATAAAATAAAAGCGAACATTTATTTAGGAGGAAAATAAAATGATAACAACCTTACATATAAAAAATATAGGAATAATCGAAGATTTAAACTTAGATTTAAATAATGGCCTAAATGTATTAACAGGAGAAACAGGAGCGGGAAAAACATTAATAATAGATTCATTAAATATAATATCAGGTGGAAGATTTTCAAAAGAAATGATTAGAAAAGGGGAAACAAACTCTTTTGTTGAACTATGTATTTATGACCCAAACTTAAAAGAAGCTATAGAAGGAAATGTAATAATTTCAAGAGAAATATGTTCTAATGGAAGAAATATGTGTAAAATAAATGGAAGAATGGTAACAGTTAATGAATTAAGGGAATTCATGAAAAATGTTATAGAAATACATGGACAAAATGAAAATCAAAATTTAATTGATGTTAGAACACATATAAAATATTTAGACGATTTCATAGGAGAAGAAATAAATAATTTAAAGCAAACATATCAAAGATTATATTATGAATATATATCTAAAAATAAAGAACTTAAAGAAAACTTTGGAGACGAAAAAGAAAGACAAAGAAAAATAGATTTATTACAATATCAAATAAGTGAAATAGAAGAAGCAAATTTAAAAACACAAGAAGAAGAGATACTAGAAGAAAAAAGAAAGAAAATGTTAAACTCAGAAAAGATTATACAAAATTTACAAGAAGCAGACATATGTATAGGAGAAAAAGGTATAGATGTTATAAATAGTGCAATAAGAGCGTTAGAGAAAATAGAAAATATTGACTCAAACTATTCTAATATGGTAGCAAGTTTGAAAAATATTTATTATGACATGCAAGAAATTGCAAGAGATATAAAAAATGATAAAGAGGGTATAGATTTTGAAGAAGAAGAAAGAGAGCAAACAGAACAAAGGTTAGATTATATTCATTCATTAAAGAGAAAATACGGAAATACTATTCAAGAAATTTTAGAATATAAACAAGAAATAGAAAAAGAAATGGATAAGTTAAAAAATTCAGAAGAGAATAATAAGAAATTAGAAAAAGAAATACAAAACTTAGAAGAAGAAATGTCTTCTATATGCGAATTAATGAATAAAATTCGAAAAGAAAAAGCTATAATACTGGGAAATAGTATAAATAAAGAATTACAAGAATTAGAAATGAAAAATGCAAAAATACATGTAAAAGTAGAAAAAAGCCAAGAATTTAATAGTTTTGGAAAAAATAATGTTGAAATATTTATAGCAACAAATGTTGGGGAAGAGGAAAAACCATTAGCTAAAATTGCTTCAGGTGGAGAGATGTCAAGAATAATGCTTGCAATAAAGAAAGTTTTAGCACAAACTGACAAAATTTCTGTATTAGTATTTGATGAAATAGATACTGGAATTAGTGGAAAAGCAGCAAATTCTGTTGCAGAAAAATTAAATGAAATATCAAAAAATCATCAAGTGTTATGTATCTCTCATTTGCCTAAAATTGCTGCAGTGGCAGATTATAACTATTTTATTAGCAAAAAAATCAATAATGAAAGAACATGTACAAATGTAAAATTATTAAAAGGTAAAGAAATTTTACATGAAATAGCAAGAATTTCAACTGGAGAGGTAAGCGATGAAAGTTTAAAATATGCCATGAGCTTAATTAATAAAAAGAGAATTAATGTAAAGAAAATAGCATAAAATATACATAAAAAAGAATAACTTCTAAAATTTGGTATAAAATAAAAATAAATAAAGTTAGTGAGTTACATTTAAGAAAAAATAATCAATTCTCAAGTGTTGTAGTATTTGGTAAATAATATATTTCTAAAATGTAACTTGAAATTGTACTAGCAAATAAATTTTAGGAGGTCAAAATGAAAGATTTTTTACCAATAGAACAAATAAATGCTATAGAAGTATTAGATTCAAGAGGAAATCCAACAGTCCAAGTAGAAGTTGTTACAGAAGGAGGTTTTTCAGGAATAGCAATGGTGCCATCAGGAGCATCTACTGGTAGCTTTGAAGCTGTAGAATTAAGAGACGGAGAAAAAACAAGATTTTCAGGTAAAGGTGTACAAAAGGCAGTAGAAAATGTAAATAAGAAAATAGCAAAAAATCTTATAGGAACAAATGTATATGAACAAAGAGATTTAGATACAAATTTAATAAAATTAGATGATACACCAAATAAGTCTAATTTAGGAGCAAATGCAATTTTAGGAGTTTCGCTTGCATCAGCAAAAGCAGCAAGTAATTCATTGGCAATGCCTTTATATAAATATATAGGAGGAATAAATGCTACAGAATTGCCAATACCAATGATGAATATTTTAAATGGAGGAAAACATTCAGAAAATAATATAAATATTCAAGAATTTATGATAATGCCAATAGGCGAGATTACTTTTGCAGAAAGATTAAAAAGAGGAGCAGAAGTATACCATATGTTAAAAAAAGTATTAAAAGAAAAAGGGTACTCTGTAGGTGTAGGAGATGAAGGTGGTTTTGCTCCTAATTTACAGAGTGAAGAAGAGGCCTTAGATAATATATTAGAAGCTATAAAAAAAGCTGGATATGAGCCAAAAAAAGAGATTGCCTTAGCATTAGATATAGCAAGTACAGAAATGTTCGAAGAAGCAAAGAAAATAGGAAAAGAAGGATATTATTTTTGGAAAACAAAAAAATTAAAAACAAGGAACGAAATGATAGATTATATAGAAAATTTATGTGAAGAATATCCAATAATTTCAGTAGAAGACGGATTGGCAGAAGAAGATTGGGAAGGTTGGAAAGAATTAACCAACAGATTAGGAGATAAAATCCAGTTAGTAGGTGATGATTTATTTGTAACAAATCAAACAAGATTAAAAAGAGGAATTAAAGAGCAGGTAGCTAATAGTATATTAATAAAACCAAATCAAATAGGAACTTTAACAGAAACTTTAGATACGATAAAATTAGCTAAACAAAATGGATATAAAACAGTGATATCTCATCGCTCTGGAGAAACAGAAGATACCACAATTGCAGATATGGCTGTTGGAATAAATAGTATGCAAATCAAAACTGGTGCACCTTGTAGAACAGATAGAGTAGCAAAATATAACAGATTATTAATGATAGAAAGCGAAATGTAACTACCATTAACTGTTCGTAACATGTACTAAATCAGTGGTTGACAAACTCCAAAAATAAATGTATAATCTTATAGTAATAAAAAAGAAACAAAAATAGATATTATATATCTGAAGCAGAGGAGGGAACGGAAATGGCACAACCAAAAAGAAGATGGTCTAAAGCAAGAACTCATAAGAAAAGATCAACATGGAAAAAAGAAAAACCTACTTTTTCAACATGTCCACATTGTCATGAGCCAATAATGCCTCATAGAGTTTGTAAAAATTGTGGATATTATGCAGGAAAAGAAATAATAGCAAAAAAAGAAAATGAATCAGCATAATAAATAAAGGAGATAATTTTTTTATAATCGGTGATTAAAATATGTTCATCGATTATTTTTTATTCATAAAAAACTATTGCAAACTAAAAAACTTTTCTATATAATAGCAATAAATAAAAGGCAGAAAAGCCAGGAA
>CALXAU010000093.1 GCA_944386355.1 uncultured Clostridia bacterium | reverse complement strand
TCTAATAATGGAAAGGTTACAAAACAAAGTATAGAGGCAAATAAAGTAGTAGATGAAGGAACAACAATAACATTAACTGTAAATAGAGTAGCAGAAACTAAGAATTTAACAGTAAATATAAATGTTAAAGCAATTACTGGAGGATACACAGAATCTGAAGAAGAAAATGAAACAACTACTACGCAGAGTAAAACTGTTAATATAAAGGTAAATAATGAAACAAGAACAGGTATAGATAAAAACAACTCTAATTACTCTGTAATACTTTCAGGCAAAGATGGAGAAAGCCTTGAAGTTACAGTAACAATAACAAATCCAAATGGAAGCACAGTTTATGAATCAAGTAAAACAGTTGTGATAGGTTCACAAGATACAATTAGTTTTAGCTAATATAAAAATAATAGAAAAAGTTCAATTTCGATAATTGCTAATTGAACTTTTTTAATATATAATAACAAAAAATATATTTGTTATATGTTTTTATAAATATATTATACAAGGAGAATTTTTAATGCAAGGATTAATTATAGAAAATATTGCAAATTTGTATAAAATAGAAAATAGAGAACAAGATAAGAACAAGAAAAACAGCACAAAAGAAGTCTATGAAGCCTATGCTAGAGGAAAATTTAAAAAAGAAGAAATAACACCAGTAGTGGGAGATTTTGTGGAATTTGAAGTAACAGATGAAAAAAATAAAAAAGCAGTAATAACTCAAATTGAAGAAAGAAAAGTATATATAAAAAGACCTAAAATGGCAAATATTACACAACTTGTATTGGTAGTATCAAGTAAAGATCCAAAACCAGATTTATTAATGCTAGACAAACAACTTGCATTTTCTGAATTTTTAGATTTAAAGGCTTGTATAGTATTAAATAAAATAGATTTAGATGATGAAAAAGAATTTAAAAGCATTAAAGAAATATATGAAAAAATAGGATATGAAGTAATAGAAACACAGGCAAATAAGAAAGATATAGAAGAAGATTCAATAGAAAAATTAATAAAAACACTGAAAGGAAATATAAATGTTTTAGCAGGAAATTCAGGAGTAGGCAAATCTACATTAATAAATGCAATTTTTAAGAAAGAATTAACACAAGAAGGAGAAATAAGCAATAGAAATAAAAGAGGGAAAAACACAACTACATCAACGAAATTATATGAAATAGAAGAAAATAC
This sequence comes from uncultured Clostridia bacterium, assembly GCA_944386355.1. GTDB lineage: Bacteria > Bacillota > Clostridia > TANB77 > CAG-508 > CAG-269. The sequence goes on along the minus strand of CALXAU010000093.1, from coordinate 2,525 downwards.
ATATATTGCAGATACTCCAGGTTTTTCAACTTTTTCAATTGAAGAAATACCAAGCAATAAATTAGCTGAATATTTTAAAGAATTCAGAAATGAAATACAAAATTGTGAGTTTGCCAGTTGTACACATATAAAAGAAGAAAATTGTGGAATAAAACAAGCAATAAGAGAAGAAAAAATTTCACAAGACAGATATGATAGATTTTGCAAAATTTATGAAGAATTAAAACAAAAGGAGGACAGAAAAAAATGGTAGAGATTTCAACATCAATTTTAAACGTTAAAAAAGGAGAAGAATCAGCAACATTTTTTGAATTAGAAGCAGCAAAAACAGATTATTTCCATATTGATGTAATGGATGGGAAATTTGTTGAAAAAGACACATATCAAAAAATGTTTGAATATGCAGCATATATTAGAAGAATATCAAATTTACCTTTAGATGTACATTTGATGGTAGAAGATATAGAAAAAGCAATACAGGATTTCTTAGCAGTAGAGCCAAATATAATTACATTTCATTTAGAAGCATGTAAAGATAAAGAAGATGTAATGAAAAAAATACAATATATAAAAGACAATCATTGTAAAGTAGGAATTGCAATTAAGCCTAATACTAAAATAGAGGATATTTATGAATTTTTGCCATATATTCATTTATGCTTAGTAATGACAGTAGAACCTGGAAAAGGTGGTCAAACATTTTTAAATGATATGGCAAAAAAGATAGAAGAATTGAAAAAATATTTAGAAGAAAATAATTTAGAGACAGATATTGAAGTAGATGGTGGAATTAATTTAAAGACTGCTCCGATAGTAAAGAATGCAGGTGCAAGTATCTTAGTTGCGGGAACTGCAATTCTAATGGCTAATAAATTCGAAGATATAATTAGTGAATTAAAAAATGGTTAGTTCAGGTTCGGACTGACCATTTCTAGTCAATAAAGGGACAGCACTTTCTACCGTCCCTATTCATTCATGTAAACATACTTTTTATTTTGTTTCTTTTGCTTTCTCATCTTTATTAGTTTTTTCTCTTTTAATTAAATGATATACTAAAATTCCTAAACCAATTATTATTGCTATAATTCCAACTATGCTACCAACATAAGGTATTAAACCAATTAACCATAAAACTGCAGCTGTAACAATTAACATACCGAAATTACCAATAGTTTTTTGAATTTTTAATTTATTACATACTAAATTATTTAAGCTAATTATAAATATTGATGTGCTTAATCCGATTAGTATAAAAGATAAAGTTAAAAGCAATAAACCAAATGATGATGTTATACCTAATAAGATTAGGATGAAAGAAACTAATATTAATATAATAGGTGTTATAATACCTAAACCAATTTCAGGTAAAATGTTTTTCTTATCAATAAGATTTTCTTTTTTAACAAATTTTGGTGCTAACCATAAACATACTAACCAAACAAGGATTGCAGTAGCAATAATAGTTCCTAATGAAATTAAATAACTTTGTATTGATTTTGTATTAGTTGAATTTGATTGAGTATAATGAGTTTCACCTATTACAGTTCCTTCAGGAATAGTAATTTCATTTGAAGAAGTATAATCTAAATTACCATTAATCATACCTTGAGAACTAATTGTTGTAGATTCTTCTGTATCATTAGTACCATCTTGTACAAAATTAATATTATTGCAAATCGCATATGCATTTCTACCAACAGTACCAAAAATATTTAAATTATTACTGCTTATTTTTATGTCACGATATACATATCCTGTAATTGTAACATCAGTTGAAAGTGCATATAAATCATAAATAACTCCTTGTACATTTACTGTACTTGCAACTGTAAATAAATTGCTAAATATGTATCCTTGCTCACCAATAGTTACTGTATTTGCAACAATAAAAGCATCTCCTCCAATTTGAGCGTTAATAGTTACATTATTTGCAAAAATAAATAGATTTCCATCTACTACATAATCAATAGTTACATCATCACCAGTTAGATAAACATCACCTTGATGCATATTTGTCTCTGTAGATGTAGCGACTTCTTCATCAGTAGTTGCAGCATCTTCAGAAGTAGTTGCTTCTTGATTTTCTGTAGCCTCATCAGTTGAAATTGTTTCATTTTCTGTTGTAGTAGCATCAGTATCTGTTTCTGCAGCTCTTGCTACTGGCAAAACAAGCGCTAAAGCAGTAATTAATACTAATAGCATAATTCCAATTTTTTTCTTTAACATTAAAAAAACCTCCTAAAAATATTATCTTTTATATGTAAAAATAATATATCTTTGTAGGAGATTTGTCAATTAAAATATATAAAAATTATTTTAAAATTACATTAAAATAATTTAACAAAAACATAACAAAATAAATATAATTATTTTTTAGACATGAAAAATTTACACATATTAGAGATAGGACATACATCACATTTAGGATTTCTTGCAACACAAGTATTCCTTCCATGCCAAACTAATAAATGGTTTAAATCCTTCCAACATTCTTTAGGAAAAGTTTTTAATAAATCCTGTTCAAT
>CALXAU010000092.1 GCA_944386355.1 uncultured Clostridia bacterium | reverse complement strand
GCAAAAAGCATATATAAAGTGCCAATAATTTCTCGCCCTTTTGAAAGTAAGTTATTTAGTTTTCATAGTAGTTAATGATTTTAATGATAGATAACAAAAGTATTGATATATTAATATTATTTGGCAAAACATAGCTGGGGTTTAACAATCTGAGGCTTGCCTGCAAAATATTAATATATCAATACTTTTGAGTAATAAGAAGTGAAAAACCATTAACTAGTAACCAAAAATCTTCTAGAATAGTCTCCACAATATTCTTTAAAATATAAAATATATCATTTGTCAGCTATAAAATTTTATAGATATGAATAGTAATTGTTAAGGAGTTACTACTCACAGATATTAAAAATAAAATAAATTAATTATAAAATTAACAATAAAAATAAAGCATAAACGAAAACAATATTTCTTTAAATAGATGTATAATTTTGTAAAATAAGAAAGGATTGTAACTTATTATGAATATACAAAAAATAATAAATTCTAAAACTGAAAAAATAGGAAAAAAAATAGAATATTATAAGCAAATTACATCAACTCATCAAATATCAAAGCAGAAAGCTAAAAAATTTGAAAATAATGGAACAATAATTATAGCAGAACAACAAACTCAAGGAATAGGAACAAAAGGGAGAAGTTGGTATACAGGAGAAGAAAATAATATAGCAATGACAATAATAATAAAACCGAAATGTACAATAGATAAAATAGAAGGGATAACAATAAAAATAGCAGAGTTAATAAAACAGTCAGTAAAAGAATTGTATACCTATGATTTAGAAATAAAATATCCAAATGATTTATTATTAAATGGAAAAAAAATATGCGGAATTTTAACACAAGTTGCTACAATATCTGAAAGAATAGATTATTTACTTATAAGTATTGGGTTTAATGTAAATGAAATTAATTTTTCAGAAGAAACTATAAAATTAGCAACATCTTTAAAAAAGGAATATGGAAAAATTTTTTCTAGAGAAGATATAATAATTAAATTTATTGAAAAACTTGAAAAATATCTAATTTCTAAAAATATAATGTAGTTATTTTATAGTTCTAATAAAATTTATAGATCATAAAATTATATAAATTATAATCTTTATAATTCACAAGTTTTTAGATAAAGAGTTTTAAAAATTGATATTAATATTTCAATATATAACTATAATGTGAATTATAAATTTAATTTCTAAAAATATAGATTTTAGAGAAAGGAATTTAGAATTATGGAAAATGTAGCTAAAAAAGAAATTAAGCCATATCAGCATGTAATAAAAGCAGTAGGATGTTCCTTGTTATTTACAGTAGTTTTACTTTTTATATTCTCATGCATACTAACATATACAGATGTTAATGAAAGTATTATAACACCAGTAATTATAATAATAACTGCAATAAGTATACTTCTAGGAAGTTCTTTGGGAAATGCTAAAATAAAGAAAAATGGAGTTTTAAATGGAGCAATAATAGGGGCAATGTATTTTGGTATAATTTATATTATATCTAGTTTGCTAAATTGGAAATTTTCATTAACAAAAGAAGCAATAATTTTTATAGTAATAGGAGTCATTTGTGGTATTTTAGGTGGAATATTAGGCGTAAATAAAAAATAGACAATAAGAAATTAAATTACACTTTATTAATTTAAATATATAAAAATTTAATATTTATTGTTATGAAAATTCAATTTTTTTATAAAAAAGAATATAAATTATAATTTTGTAAAGAATAAATTATAATATATTGTTTCTAATTTAAAACAATGTAAAAAATTCTAAAAATGGAAAGAGAGAAAATGGTAGTAGAAAATAGTTATTTTGAAGATATACAAAAAATATGGAAACAAAACAATAATGGATATATAACAAAAATTAGTAATCAAAAAGCAATTTATGATGAAGGAATGAACCAATTTGTTTGGAGAGAAAATGAGAAGACAATGGCCTATGTAGTTGTGTATGTGGGAAAGGATTTCTGTGAAAAAGATCAATGCTTAAATAAGATAAAAAAAATGGGTAATAAAGTAGCTTATATTTGGGAAATAGTTACTGATAAAAATTATGTAGGTAGAGGAATAGCAAGTAAATTAATAGAATATATAATTGATAAATACAAAGGATATGAAATATATAGTTGTATAGATATTAATAATTATTCTTCTTTGAAGCTTCATGAAAAATATGGTTTTTATACATTATATGAATTTGAAAAGGAACTTGAAAACAAAATATCTATGCATAGGATGTTAGTAAAAATAAATTAAAATATTAATCTATAAAGAAAAATAATAGCAAGGCAAGATTTTATATTATATTCAATTTACTAGACTTGCTATTATATTAAATTCAAAAGCTTTTTAATTTTTTGGAGTATCTTTAATGGAATTAGAAGTTAATCTTTTAAATGGTTCTAAAACTGACTTAATAATTTGTTTTATTTTTATTATATTTTCATTTATATTACCTAAAAAGTAAGATATGACAAAACTAAATATCAAAATAATAAAAGATATCAATGTATTTACATTAAGGCCTATTATACAACTCTCATTTAAAACATTAGGAATAATTGATAAAAATAATCCAAAAATTATTGAAAAAGTAGGAGTATAAAAATGTTTTATTAATTTGTTTATTATAAATGAAATACCTAATGCCCCAAAAACTAAACCAAATCCTGCTGGTATTAAAACAGATAAATTAAAATCCGCAATAGAACTTACATATAATTCATACAAACCCAAAGAGGACAATATAACAGCACTATCTATTCCTGGCACTATTGAAGAACCTGCAACAGCTATTCCTAAAATTACAGATTGAATTATATTAGGATTTGATATTGTAGGAAATAAATTTTTATTAAAATAAAATACACTAAAACCTATTATAAAAGATAAACTAATAAGTATATAGTATTTTTTATTGAAGCCTTCTTTTTTTACTTCTTTATAGAAAAGAGGGATTGTACCTAGAACTAATCCTAAAAAAGCAAATCTAGTATACATTTCGTAATTTGTTAAAAGAAAATCTACAATCTTACTAAAAATTATTACACCTACTCCAAAGCCTAAAAATAAAGGGAATAAGAAAATCACATTTTTCTTAAAGTCCTTAAATAATGTTCCAATTGCTGAAATAGTTTTCTGATATAACCCTAAAATAACTAGCAAAACACTTCCACTTAAACCTGGTGCAATACCACCAATACCAACAATAATTCCTTTAAAAAAATTAATCATTTTTAAATCAAATCCTTTCTCTCTTATATTAAAGGCACATAGAGGAATGAAAGTTTTTTCTTTCAAATTAAAATCTATTCCTTTCTCACTTTACTCGGAAGGCATAAATAGTTATGAAATACTTTTCTTTCAATTTAACCTCTCATAATATTTTTTATATAATTAAAATTTATATTATTTTGTTAAAAAATTGATAATGTGCTTTTAAATAAAATTTTTTTATGTAATAATATAATATATAAAAATATTAATAAGAAATACTAAAAACATATACTTATATAATATAACATACTAAGACTATGTACGCAACCTAAATATTGCAAAAAATTTTTTATTTGCTACTACCTGAACTGTAACTCAAATGGCAGAAATTAACTCAACTTAAACACTTTTAAAAGAGCAAAACTCTCCAATACGTTGAATAGCAACATATTGGAGAGTTAATAGATTAATTTAAAAATACGTAAGTTTTTTCTTTTTTGTATGACGGGCATGTCATAAATCTAGGGTGAAAGTCCCAAGAGGCGTATTTGTCGCGAACTCAATAGCAAC
>CALXAU010000091.1 GCA_944386355.1 uncultured Clostridia bacterium | reverse complement strand
TAAAATAGAAGTTGATATATTAAGTTTTATACCAACTTCTATTCATTTTGATTTATAAGAATTTCTAATATTTTAGGATAAATTTCAGAAGCGTTTTTATTCCAATTATCAACAATTCGTTTGGCTATTTCTCTAGAACCTGCAAATGTTTTAACTTCAAAAATTGTTTCATTATTTTCAACAATTTTACATTTTACAGTATAATCATTTTCTGTTTTAGGAAAAAATTCAGCTGAAACAGATGACTTTTCTTCTATATCCCAAACTTCTTTTTTAAATATTTTGTCAGCTTTTAATTTTATAATACCTGGTAATACATCATTTGTTAAATCAAAAGCATTTTTCCCTTCATCTGTTATTCTCATAACCATTTCTTCCTCTTTGGTGTAAGTTCCTACTAATTTAGAATCTATTAAGTCTGTAATAATTTGTTTAAAGTAAAAATAATTCATATTGTTTACAGAAGAAACTAGTTTAAAAAGGCCGTCTTCTGTAATATCATTTTGCAGTTTTTCTAGCAAATACAGAATTAAAACTTTATTTTCTGCTAAATTTGTCTTGTCTTCCATTGTTCTCATATTAGCACTTCCTTACTTTTTTTGCACATTATATCATATATGGAAGAAAAAGTAAACTGGGTTTTTTTAGCATAAACTGTCGATTTTTGGTATTGAATAAACAACAAAAATGTAGTAAAATTAGTAATAAATTCAAAGTAGGTGAAAGGAAGAATCTATTTAAGCAAAATGTATAATAACTGGGAAGATTTAGAAAAATCTATAGAAAAATGCAAAAAATGTAAACTATGTACAACTAGGCAAAATATAGTCTTTGGAGAAGGTAATAGGAATGCAAAAATAATGTTTATAGGAGAAGGTCCTGGGGCTGACGAAGATAAATTTGCAAAACCATTTGTAGGAAGAGCAGGAAAGCTTATGGACATGGCTTTTGAAGCAGTAGGAATAAATAGACAGGAGGTATATATTGCTAATATTGTAAAATGTAGACCACCAGGAAATAGAGATCCTCACGAAGATGAAGTTCTAGCTTGTATGGATTATTTAAGAAACCAAGTAATTTTAGTAAAACCAAAAATAATTGTATTGTTAGGTAGAATAGCATTACAAAATATTTTAGGAAAGGAATATAGAATTACTGCAAGTCGTGGTATATGGGTAGAGAAAAAGGAGATAATGTATATGCCAACATGGCATCCGGCAGCATTACTGCGAGATGAAACTAAGAAAATTGATTTTATTAAAGATTTAATATTAGTAGATAAAAAGAGTCAAGAATTTGAATAAATATAAAATGTTTAGTTTCCTTGCATGCCTTCCAAGCAAAGCGAGAAAGGAATGAATTTTAAAATGAAAAAAAATGAAGAAATAATTAAAGAAAAAGCAAGTTACTGCTTAAATTGTAAAATTAAACCATGTTCTACAAAAGGCTGTCCATTGGAAAATGATATCCCAAATTTTATTAAAGAAGTAAAAGAAAATAGATATAAAGAAGCATATAAAATATTGTCGAAAACAACAGTTCTACCAGGTGTATGTGGAAGAATCTGTCCACATGAAAAACAATGTCAAGGTAGTTGTGTAAGAGGAATTAAATCAGTTCCAGTTTCTATAGGAAGTATAGAAGCAAATATTTATGATAATAGTGTAGAAGAAGGTTTTTCTTTATCAGATTGCTATGAGAAAGAGCTCTTAGAGAATAAGAATAAGGGAAAAAGAAAAAAAGTTGCTGTAATTGGCGCAGGACCTGCAGGATTAACTTGTAGTGCTTTTTTAGCAAAAGAGGGGATAGATGTTACAATATATGAAAAATATGATTATTTAGGTGGACTTTTAGTACATGGGATTCCAGATTTTAGATTGCCTAAAGATATTGTAAGGTCAACAGTTAAAAATATTTTAGATTTAGGAATAAATGTGCAATACAATATGGAATTAGGTAGAAATTTAGATTTAAAAGATTTAGAAGAGAATTTTGATGCAATATTTTTAGCAATAGGAGCGAATAAATCTTCTAATATGGGAATTGAAGGAGAAAATTTAAAAGGTGTATTTGGAGGAAATGAGTTATTAGAATATAATAAACATCCTGTATATGAAAACAAAAAAGTTGCAATTATAGGTGGAGGAAATGTTGCAATGGATTGTGCAAGAACAGTGAAAAAATTAGGAGCAAAAGAAGCTATTGTAATATACAGAAGAGATGAAGAACAAATGCCAGCAGAAAAAAAAGAAATAGAAGATGCAAAAAAAGAAGGTATTAAATTTTTATTTAAAACTAATGTCGTAAAAATTTTAGGAAAAAATGATGTAGAACAATTAGAACTAATAAAAACAAGATTAATAAAAAAAGAAAATGAACAAAGGGCTGTTCCAGAAAATATAGAAAATACTAATTATGTCGAAAATTTTGATTATGTTATTATGGCATTAGGATCTAAACCAGAAGATTTTGTTTCAAATTTAAATCTAAGATTAAATAAATGGGGAAGAATTGATGTAGACGAAGAATATAGAACTTCTAATAAAAAAATATTTTCTGGCGGAGATATAATAGGAGAAAAATCTACAGTTGCATGGGCTTCAAGAAGTGGAAGAGAAGCTGCTAAAAACATAATAAAATATTTATATTAAATAAATTTTGCAGAGTTACAATTCACAGTTAAACTTGGGTTTTATAAATTAGCAAATAATATATAAATATATCATTTGCTATCTATAAAGTTTTATAGCTGTAGACTATAACTCCACAGAAAAAATGATTTGCAATTTTTTGAAGACGAACAAAGACACAACATACAATTATATAAAATGACAAAATTAAAAGATTTTAATATAATTGTATGTCGTGTTTTTTCTTAATTTAATTATTAATTTTCTTCTTCTTGAGAGTTTTTTCCAAATAAAATTCTACGAATTTTTTTAAATAAAGAGTATATTTTTTTCTCATTAGAATTTTTATTAAATATAGCTGTTTCTATTCCACCATTTTCTAGAATATTATATTTATGTTCAAGCATTGCCATTTTTTCAACATAATAATTATTAAAAAATGTGTAATTATCACAAGAGCCGATAAAATCTTTAAAATTATATAATTTTTTTCTATAGTTCTCTAATTGCTCTAAGTTTTCAATTCTAATAAAAGCAGAGTCAAAATAGCTAGATATAATTAAATTTTGTGTTTTTATAAAAATTTCTCTAATTTTATTTTTTAATTCACTTATTTTATTTAGCATATCATCAATTTTTTTATTTTTATTGCTTATTTTAGCAATTTTATTATTTAATTTAATAATATCTTCTTCTGCAAAAAGTATTTCATCAATAGAATTTTCAATTGTTATAAAAGCTTTTCTAGATGTCAATTTTGCAAATTCATATTTAAAAGTATCATCACTTTGTAAAGTACTTTTAAATAAAATATCTTCACCAACTAAATATGCTAGTTGGCTTACTAAACAACATTCTAGAGGATAATATGAAGGGCTATTGGTATTAAAACTTATTCCAAAATATTTTACATTTTCTTTTGGTATTCCATTTACTTTAGAAGACATTAATTGAACAGAAGCTTCATTTAATGCCAAACCATATATTTTAAATTCTGTACAATCACAAAGTCCCATTCTGATTAAATAATTTCTTTTATCTTTTATTTCTTGAATAAAATGTATACATTCATGGATTGCAAATTCTTCAATATCCTCCATAGGAATATGTTCGTTAAAATATATAGATGAATTTTTATAAAAATAATTTGCTTCTGCCATACCTTCTGGCATTTTTGCTATGAACATATTTAATCTTGATAACTTTATAAATAATTCATTTTCATTTAAACCATAATTTGGAAATGTATTGCAAAGTTTTTTTGAAATATTTTTGGCAAGAGAGTTTACAGTTAATGTGTCTAACTGATTTATTACTTCAATTCCTTCTTTTTTTAAATCAGATTTTATACTCATAATTGTTTCTCCTTAGTTTTATTTAATTTTATTATACTATAAAATTAATAAAATTAATATGACAAAAATATTAAAAATATATGACATTTTTGTTACAAA
>CALXAU010000090.1 GCA_944386355.1 uncultured Clostridia bacterium | reverse complement strand
CTTCTATATTTTCTATGATTAACATATTTCTTGCCATCTTTTATACATTTAAGATATAGTAAAGTATCTAAAATAATATATAAAAGGCTAGTAAAATCATTTAAAAATGCTTAACTATTTTTCCAGTTAATCATAATAATATGGTTATACTTTTACAATAAAATTTTCTATAAAACCTCTAAAAAGCTATATTTAGGTCTAGTACATAATAAACTTATAATATACAAAAAGTTCTATAAATATTGGTATTTCAATCTTTGAAATTTAGTATGAGATAAAAAGTGCTTTTTGCAAAGTATATCAACCCTCAGAAGTTTAAAAACTTCTGGGGTTTTTATTGTTATTCGCCCATTTTATTTTAAAATTCTAATCCTTCTAAAATTTTATTAATTCTAAACGTTAAAGAAATTGTAAAACTTAAAATATTATAATGATTGGTAAAGTTTTAGAAATTATTACAAATCATTTCAATTTTTAAAATATTTTTCAAAACTTAATTTATCTACTGGTTTTGAAAAATAGTAACCTTGTAATAAGTCAACACCCAAATCTCTTAATCTTAAAACTTGTTCTAACGTCTCTACTCCCTCTGCAACTGTTTGTAAATTCATTTTTCTTACAATTATCATAATCGTTTCCAGCATCTTAGATTGATTTATAAAAGATTTATCTATTTTTATTACATCAATAGGCATATTTTGTAACATATTTAATGAAGAATATCCTGTTCCAAAATCATCTATTGCTATGCTAAAGCCTAAGTTCTTCATTTTATTTAATATTTCTATAATATCAAAATTTTCATCAATTGCAGCACTTTCAGTAATTTCTATTTCTAAATCATTAGGTTTTAATTCGTATTTATTTGCTATTTTACAATAATCTTCTAAAAAATTTTTTTCTAAAAGATGTTCTTTTGATATATTAACAGAAATTTTTATTTTTCTATTATATTTATATTTCCATTCTTTTATATCTTTACAGACTTCTTCAAAAATATATTTATCTAATTTTATTATAAACTTATTCTTTTCAAAAATAGGAATAAATTCATTAGGTGGAATTAGTTTTTCATTTCTCTCCCAGCGAACTAAAGCTTCTGCTCCCTCAATTTTTTCTGTTTTACTATTAAATTTAGGTTGATAAAAAATTTTAAATTCTTTATTTTGTATTCCTTCTTCCATTATTGATTCAATATCATGCTCTTTTATCATTTTATTTTCTAAATCTTCATTAAAAATATAAAACTTTTTATTATAATTTCCCTTTGCCATACTATGTGCTAACAAAGCTTTATCTATTGTCTCATATATATCTTTTTCACTTCCTTTTATTTCATAAATTCCCATTGAAATTAATATTTTATATTCAATTTTATCTATAGTTATATTAGATAATTCATTGCAAATATTTTCTAATACATCTTCTATTTCTCTAAATTTATTTTCCGTACTTTTTTCAGATATTACTATTTGAGCTTTTTTCTTATTTATGTTTTTAGAATCTTCTTTTATTAGTATTGAAAAAATATCATTTGTAAGTCTTGTGATTATTTGATTTTCCCCAAAAACATTTTTTAATTTTTGACTAAATGCTTTTAATAATAAATCGCCTTCTTCTCTACCATATTTCTTATTAAATGCTTTAAATTTATCAAAATCAATAATTATTAAATAACATCTAGTATTCTGAGTTTCTAGTAGTTCTGTTCCTCTTTCTATAAAATAATTATTATTTCCAAGACCTGTTAAATTATCTATATATGCTAATTTATATAATTTTTCTTTTTTCTTTTTATTTGAAAAGATTATATATATTGCTGTAATTAAAATAACTATATTTATTATTATTGAAGTTACAAATGTAATTTTTAATACTCTATTATATTCTTGAGATACTATACTTCCTGGAGTTAAAATTACTAAAAACCAATCATTTACATTTAAATAATTATAAGATGTATAATAATATTTATTAGATACATTGAATTTTACTTGTCCATTTTTATATTCTTTTATTTGTTTTTTCATTTCTTCTAATTTCTTGCTATTGTAATTATCTTTAAGAGTTTGTATTATATTAAATAAATTATATCCGTTTTCTCTTTTGGCTGAATTTGCAATTATTTCTCCAGAGCTATTAATTATATATTCGTAACCTTTCCCATTATAAATAGACTCTGCAAAAATTTCTTCATATTTTTCAGTTTCTAAAACTAATAAAATTACTATGTTTTTTCCGTTTATTCTTGTTTTTTTAGAATATATATTTATTTCTTCTTCATCTATTTTACTTTTTCTACTTTTTGAAATCTGCAAAGTGTCCTCATTAAAAAATTTATCAATATCTTCAGATAAATCTATTTCTTTATTATCACTTGTTATTGTTTTTCCGTTTTCGTACATAATTCCTAATCTAGAAAATTCTTGATTTGCTATGTTTTCATTATATAAATTAAATATTTCTTTTTCTGTTATTTTATCTTGTTTTTCTACTTGATTGACTATATTTTCTAATATTTTTTTATGTTGTATAATTTGATTTTTTATTTTTACTGCATCTTGTTTTGTTAATTCTCCTAAATTTTTTAAAGTATTTTCATCGGTTAATTTTTGTATATAACTAATATATAAATATGAAATTACTATCATTATTAAAACTATTACACTTATAAAAATAAAAGTAATAAAGTATTTTTTTTTCATTTTTACTAAAATTCCTTTCTCTTTTTATACTGAGAAAAATAAACTTTTATTAGTTTGTGTTAAATTAAAAATATTTATTTATTTTAATTTAATTTTCTTTTAATATTTATCTAAACTTTAATAAAATTATGTGCAAACGCAAAAAATTATCTCTGATATAATAATCAGAGATTTTTTAAAAAATTAGTATATTAATAGTATTTTAATCTATCAAATAAACTGCTACAAAAAATTGAAAACTAGATTAGTAAAACATTTTTTATAAATAATATTTTAATAATCACTCTCACTAATACTTGGATATTCAAAAGTTCTTCCACCGTCTGTAAACTGTCTACTTGGAACATGGTCTTTATTCATAGTTGTACTTCCCTTTAAAAAATATCTATATTTATCTTCATTTGTAAGCTTACCATTTCCAGAAATTACTGGATCATCCCATGTACAGTCAACAGCATACCATGTACCATTTAATTCAACATAGTTCCATGCATGATTTTCTGTTTTTCCGTCTGTTGAAGTAGCTCTACCAATTACCATTGTACAATTTATTCCTAATTCATCCATTAAATATTTGAAAGCTCTTGCATACCCCTCACATACACTTACTTTATTTACTAAAGCTCCTACAATGTTATATATATTAGGTTTTGAAATAGATTGATCATAACTTATTGTATCTATTAAATAGTCATGCACCATTTTAATATTGTTATATGTATTATTTGTTTTATTCTGCAAAATTTGATTTTTTACACTTTCTATTTGAGAAATAGCATTTTCTACATCTTCTTTAGAAGAAAAACCATCTGCTAAATAATTATTTTCTTTTCCATTATTTATAAACACATTATATGAAACCTTTGTACCTCTTGTAGTTTTTTCGATATTCAAATATAACTTACTAGGACTTAAGTAAAAAATCTCTGCATTATCATACATAAATGCTTCAATTGCGGATTGATAATATTGACCTAATAAATCTTGCCCATTTGTTGTTTTTAATAAATCTTCAAATTTATCTCCAAATGAAATTTTATATTTTCCTGTTTTCATTTCCTCTCTATATTTCTCAAATGATTCATAAAAAATTTTTGAATGTTCATCAAGTTGATTATAAAAAAATTTGTCTATTTGAACAGTTTCATTGGTTTTATTTTCATTTTGATTAGAAGCACTTGAACTTTGAACTGCATCAAATGGATTTGCTATTATTCCTGGAGTTTTTATATTATTATCTATTGTATTAGTAATTATATTATTAGAAATATCTTGACTGCCTGTTTCAAGTAATAAATCTACTCCTTCATTTTCTGAAACTGGTGTTTCTTGTTCTATTTCTTCTAATAATCCAATTTCTTCAATTGCTATATAACCAAATATACCAAATATACCTATTATGCATATTATTATTAATGTCATTACAATTGTAGAAAAAGCATTTTTCATAATTACTATCATTCCTTGTATAATATATTTAGGTTTTTTAATAAAGGATTTACCTATAAACCTATTGCCTCAATAATTGTATTTTTG
>CALXAU010000089.1 GCA_944386355.1 uncultured Clostridia bacterium | reverse complement strand
TCCTTTAACACACATTATTATTATATCACATAATTAAAAAAAATAATAGAGTTTTTTTAATTGAAAATTTTAATAGTAACTTTTAATATTTTTCAAAAAAGTTACTATTCACACAATACTGTCAACCTAAGATTATTATAATCATTTTGAAAACACTGCGTAAGCGACCAAATGAGTGTTAGCGAATGCGATTGGAGCAACTTACAGACTAGTATTTTTAAATTCTGTAAGTTGCGACACACAAAGTGTTAAAAAATGATTATAATAATCTTAGGTTGACAGCATTGACTATTCACCGATGTAAAAATATTCTATATGGCAAATGATATATTTATATATTTTTAAGTAATCACCATTCAAGAAAATGTAATTCACTAACGTTCAAACATTTTCTAGAAAGCTCCCCACAACATACTTCAAAATATCTAAATATATCATTTGCTAGTAAAAAATATAAAGTATGCTGTGAATAGTAACTAAAAAAAAGGAAATACTAAAAATATATCATAAAAAAGAGAGATTAAAAATGTTAAAAAAAATATTAATAGGTTTATTTGCTGGATTTATTTGTGGCTTATTTTCCACAGGAGGTGGAATGATATTAGTTCCAGCATTTATATACATGTTAAAAGAAGATGCAACAAAAGCAAGAGGAACATCAATATTTTGTATTTTACCAATGGTATTATGTAGTAGTTTCTTTTATTATAAAGGTAATTTTATAGATTGGGAAATAGGGGTTTTATGTGCATTAGGAGGAGCTATAGGTGGATATATAGGTGCAAAACTTTTGAAAAAAATTCCAGAAAAATATTTAAAAATTATTTTTACTTTATTTTTGATATATGTGTCATATAAAATGATTTTTTCAAGTTAATTTGAATTGAAAAAAGATTTTATTAAATTCGTGAAATATGAGAGATGTCTAAATGATAAATTGTTGATAAAAAATTAATGTTAAAAAAGGAGTGAATTTTGATAGAAATATTAAGTGGAGTTATTTCAGGCATAATAAGTGGTACAGGAATGGGGGGAGGAACTATATTAATTTTCCTTCTTACATTTATGTGTGGAGTTGAACAGCATATTGCACAAGCTACAAATTTAATATTTTTTATTCCCACATCTATTGTTGCAATAATAGTTAATATAAAAAATAAAAATATAAATTTAAATTTAGCAATGTGGATATCGATATTCGGAATATTGGGAGCTATTTTAGGAGCAAATATTGCAATAAAAATGGATGTAATTCAATTAAAAAAATATTTTGGATATTTCTTAGCAATAATTGCTTTGAATGAAATATATACCATTTATAAACAGTATAAAAAAGAAAAAAATACAAATAATAACATAAAATAAAAGAAAGGATTGATATTATGAAATTTGCAAAAGGTTTAATGATAGGTGGATTAATTACAACTGGTGTATTAATGATGTACACAGATAATAAAAATTTTAGTAGAAAAAAAATGATGAAAAAAGGTAAACAAATGGTTCGAAAATTAGGAATACTGTAAAAATTTAAGACTTAGTGATAGTTTAAAATAAAGTGCATAATTTTGTACCTTTAACTTACAAAATTTATTTTACCCTATCAAAGAAAAAAACAAGCTATTTATACAGCTTGTTTATTTTCTTCGTTATTTTCCTCTTGATTGTCTTCTTCTTTAATTACTTCTAGACTTCCAATTGAAACTTCATAAGCAATTCTTGATTCAACTCTTCCGTCTTCATATTTCTTTTCATATGCTCTAGATTGAACTCTTCCTACAATTTTTACTTGTGTACCAACTTCTAGTTCTTGACAAAATCTTGCGTTTCTACCCCATGCAATACAAGGGATATAATCAGATTTATTATAAGCTCTATTTACAGCAAGTAGAATATCAGCAATTTCTCTTCCAAATGGAGTTTGTCTGTAAATTGGTTTTTTACATATAAAACCAGTTAAAACAACTTCATTTGTAATCATATCTTTTTTTACAATTTCATTTTCTTCCATTTCTTCATTTTCTTGTATTTCTATTATATCTTTTGCAAAAACAGTTAAAATTAATTTATTCTTTTGATTTTCATAACTGTTATAAGATCTAAATTGACCTTTTATTAATAGCTTCTTGTCATTTTGAAGAGTGCTTTCTTTTATAAGTCTTTCTGATGTAGTTATTGGAATGATATCAGCATTACCGCTAAGACGTGGAATAGATAGGTCAAAAATATAAAATTTTTCACCATAAATTTCATGACTAAATCTTTTTTCACCTGTAACTTTTCCAACTAATGTTAAATAGTTGTTTTCTAAATAATTTGTATCCAATTTTATTCCTCCCTATAATTTTTTATCAATTGTATATTCTAACCGCTTAACTTTACAGTTCATATTATACAATATTTTTTTGGTTTTGTCTACATAAAAAGTTAAATTTATTTAAAAAAGTTAAAATTTTCTATTATAATTCAGGGTTTTACATATGTTTTGTATATTAGCTAAGGATATATTTATATATTTTGGAGTATATTGTGGGTACATTTATAGAAAATTTTTGAATGTATGTGAAACTAATATTTGGCATTAAAATAAGAGTTTTATTATACATCTATAATCTTTTTTGTTTTATAGAAAGCATTTTGAGACTTTTTTAACTAAATCTCAGACGGAAAGGGGATAGAGTATAATGTAAAAATAGTGTATAAGATTAATATAGAATATACTTTAACTTTTTTATTGTTTAAAAAAATATTTTTTTCTTGTACTTCAATAATGTCAGAATTTTTGTTAGTTATATTTCTTTGAATAGACAGTAGAATATTTTCATCTGTTATGCTGGAAATTGTTATTGTAGATTTTTGATTTAATCCATAAGTAATAAATTCAATAAGTTTAGCTGGAAAAGTTATGTCTTTAATTTCCATGTCAGAGTTTACTACAATATATTTGCAATTATTTAAGATTTTATTTAACGATATTCCATATTTTTTAAATTTATTCAATTTTTCATTAATAACTATAGTCTCTATTTTTACATTATCAATATTACAAATATTCTCTTTAGTAATATTGATTATACTCAAATTTTCTCTATTTATGTTTTTTACTATAAATTTTTTAATAAAATTAAAATCTTTATTATTACCAATAATTCCAATAAATGCCATAATAAACCTCTTATTTTTGTTTTTAGTATTATCAAAAATAAGAAAAAATATACAATTTTCGTATTAATATATAATTTTTTTTTGCAATTATCTTAATAATGATTATTTGGTATTACTATAGTACTGTGTTATAGCTATTAGAATGTAAAGCAATTATACAATATAAATAAACTAAAAAGTTTTTATTTTCTTATTTGTGTTCCATTTACATTTATAACATAATTATCTTTATAGATTAAATCAGAAACTTTTACGACATCTAAGCCTTTACTTTTTATATTTTTTAATAACATATCTAAGGAATCAGCTGTATGTTTAGTTCCATTATGACTTAAGATAATGTCACCAGGTTTTATTTTATCTTTTAATCTATTCCACATTTCAGTTCCTGTAAGCCCCGTGTAATCTAGTGTATCTAAGTTCCATTGGATAGGATAATAATTTTTGTCATTAGCAGATTTTATGACAGTATTATTATATTCTCCATAAGGAGTTCTATATAAATTAGTTCTATTTCCAGTAATTTTTTCTATCCTATCATTGGACGCTTCTAATTCTTCTATATTTTTTTCATATGATAAATTGTTTACATGTGGATGTGTATTACTGTGGCTTCCAATTTCATGACCTTTTTCAAAAATTTTTTTAGCTTCGTTAGGATATTTGTCTATCCAATCTCCTACCATAAAAAAAGTGATTTTTATTTCATTATTATCTAAAACTTCTAAAATTTTATCTATGTCATCTGCATTCCAGTCGCAATTTCTTTTGTGATAGATATGAAACAAATATAATAATAATTTTCAAAAGTTTATCGTTCAAGCTAATTTTCGAAGAATTTCTAAATAAATTTTGTGGCACCCTTTCACTTAGTCCGAGCTAAAGCTCGAAGCAAACATTTTCCACAAAATTTATTAAGAAATTCTAACTCAATTACTTTCAATCAAAACTTTTTCAAATTATTATATATTGTTTCTAGACAGTAAATTTATAATTAATTTTGATATTATTCTTGTCCATTATTTCAATGCTATCTATTAAATTTAAAATTATATTTCTATCTATGTTTTCAAAACTTACAATTTCTTTTATGTATTTTATTAATTC
>CALXAU010000088.1 GCA_944386355.1 uncultured Clostridia bacterium | reverse complement strand
TTGTTGGGAGAAAAAAATTTTTACAATATTTTGTACCTATTTATTTTCTAGCTTTTTCAAATTTCGCAATTTCCTTATTCATTCTCCAGTAAAATAGATATTGTTGTGCTAGACCTGCTAAATTTCCAAACTTTTCCCTTGCAAGTCTTTCTATTTCTTTTTTATTAACTTTTGTTTCATCAGCATTATGTATGTATAATTCATTCATTACTCTCCTAACCCAAACATCAATTGGAAAAACTTCCCACCTTTTTAAATCTGAAAAAAGCAAAATACAATCTGCAACCTTTGGTCCTACTCCAGATAAAGTTAACAATTTTTCTCTTACTTTTTCAGTATCATTTTCTTTTTTTAGTTCTTCCAAATTTACTCTGTTTTCAAGGATCATATGTGTTGTTTCAAATAATCTTATATCTCTAAATCCTAACCCTAAATTTCTAAAATCTTGAACAGTTACATTTTTTAATTGTTGAGGTGTTGGAAAAGTATAATAAACATTATCTTTCCAGATAATTTTATCTCCGTATGCATAGCATATTCTATCAATTATTTTTTTTATTCTTGGAATATTATTATTTGCTGAAATTATAAAAGATATAATCGTCTCCCATAAATCTTGATTTAAAATCCTTATTCCATTTCCATATATAACACTTTTTTTCATATTATCATCTATTTTAGATAAGATTTCTTTAATTTCTTCATAGTTTTTATCTAAATCAAAATATTTATTAACTTCTTTCTCTATATTATTTTCGCAATTTCCTTGAAAAATTATTTTATTATTTTCTTTTTTTACATTTAAAACATTTTTACCAAAAATCCCTGTATAACTTCCGTCTTCCTGCTTATTCCATCTAAAGCATTGTCCACATTCAAATATATCTTTTAATTCAAATGATATATTATCTTCTATTTCATATTTTTGATTACTCATTTTTTAATCAATTCCTTTCTCTCTTGGCTGAAAGGCACTAATATTTTAATTTATTGCCAAAGGATATAAATAATAATTATTAACTGTTTTCAGCTTTATTCTACTTTAAACCCATATCCTAAAACTTCTCTTGCATTTGCAACAATAATAAAACTTTTAGGATCTATTTTTCTAACAGTATTTTTTATTTTTGCTACATCTCCTCTTGAAGCAGCACAAAGCAAAACTAATTTATCTTCTTTTGTATACATTCCTTTTCCATAAAGTCCTGTTGTTCCTCTTTTTATATCATTTCCAATTTTAGTTGAAATTTCTTCATTTTTATCAGATATAATAATTAATAATTTAGTAAAATAAATTCCCTCAAATATTATATCTATTATTTTTCCCATTAAATATATTGATATTGCTGAATATAATCCTATCTCTATTTCTCTAAAGAAAAAAACATTAATAGCAATTACAATTATATCTATAATTATAATTGCATTACTTAATCTTAAGTTTGGTTTAAAACTTTTTATTAAATTACTTATTAATTCTGATCCACCTGTTGATGAATTTACTTTAAGCAATATAGATGTTCCTATCCCTATTATTATTCCTCCATAAATACTTGCCAAAAATCTATCTGTTGTAAGTGGTGGCATTTTATCAAATATATCGACAAAAATTGATAAAAACATTGTTCCAATAATTGAGTTTATAAAATAACTTTTTCCAATTTTATACCAAGATAAAAGAAATAATGGTATATTCATTATTAACATTGCAATTCCCATTGGTAAATTTAATAAATAATATATCACTGTTGCAATACCAGCAAGACCTCCTGAAGAAAGCTGGTTTGGTAACAAAAATAGTGCTATTCCTATAGCCATAATGGCCGAAGCTAATATAGTTCCTAATATTTCTACTACAACTTTAGGAATATTAAATTTTTCTCCTATATGCATAAAATCACCTTTAATATATTATTTATTAAAATTTTCGATTTTATCCTCTTCTTTTACTTCTTTTTGCAAAAAATCTTGATATGTTTTAGTTACTTCTACTTTTGACTTACCTTGTTTTATTTTTTCATCTTGTATTACTTTTAAATCGACATCATATACATCTTTTAATTTTTTAACATTCTCATTCTCAAATCCAAGTGCGTTATTGGCATCAACTGGATTTACCGTTATCTCTACTTCTTCTACCTTTACATTTAGTTTTTTTATTTTTCCGACAATTGCATCATACCATAAACTAGATTCTACTAAATTTCTAAAAGATGTGTGTAGTGGACCTGCAATAACATCATTAGCTCCTTCTGTAGAAGGAATTTCTTCGGTATTTTGTGGTCCTATTCCTGCAATTTCTATATTTTTTTGTACAAAAATTGATACGATATCTTTGCATAATTCTATTGCTTGTACTATATTTAATGGTTTATACTTTTCTTCTAAAAATTCTTTTTCAAGCCTGCTTCCTTTTATTACAAGTGCTGGATATATTTTTACATTATTCGGTTTTAGTTTTGATAACTTTTGTACAATTTCTATTGTTTCAGCTCTTGTACTTTCTGGAAGTCCTATTATTATTTGAAAACTTAAATTAATATTTTTCCATTTTATTTGTCTTGAAATTTTCTTTATTTCTTTAAAACTACAATTGTTTTGTAGATTTTTTAAAACATAACTATTTGTTGCTGGAATTTGAATTTCTATTGTGTCTACTTTATATTTTTTTAAAAGTTTTAATATATCTTTGTTTATATATTTTGGAGTAGTTGAAATTCTTATAAAATCAATTTTTTTATCTTCAATGTATTTGTTTAAACTTTTTAATATTTCTTCCTGTAAATTTCTTTCTAAGTACATAAAGCTACTTCCAACAAAATATACTTCAACTGTTTTATCTTTTTCATCTATATTTTTTAAGTGATTTTCTATAATTTGTTCAATATTTTCTTTTGATATTTTTTTATTTTGATTTTTGGAATTATAAAAAATATAATTTTGTTCTTCATTTGTATATGGAACAAAAACTGGTATGATATATTGTTTTTTCATAGCTTCACCTTATCCATAATATATTTAGGTTTTTTTAAGGCTTTACCTATAAACCACTAATGTTAGTTATAGTATTAGTTTTATTTAAACTTATCTCATAATAATTTTATCTTCAAAAAATTTAAAATTTATTCCTAATTTTAATTTTTAAATCTTTTTATTAGTATGCAAATCTAGATATATAAAATTTTATTGATTATTTTCTCTTAAACTAGTTCTATATTTTCCATAGCTTTTTTTGCTGCTTGCATTTCTGCTTGCTTTTTGCTTTTTCCAATACCAGTTGCTAGCATTTTGCCATTTACTTCTACTTCTGCTTCAAATTTTTTATCATGATCTGGTCCTGTTTCATTTATAATTGTATATTTTATACTAACTTCCCCATTTTGTTGTAGTATTTCTTGCAAAACGGTTTTATAATCTTTCATTCCTACATTTTTAGTTGCATTTTCAATAGGTTTTTCTAGATTTTTTATAATAAATTTTTGGACAGGATCTAATCCTCCATCTAAATACATAGCTGCTATAACCGCTTCTACACTATCTGCCAGAATAGCTGGTCTTTTATCTCCATGTGTCTTTTGCTCTGATTTACCTAAATATAAAAATTCTCCAAATTTATGCTTTACTGCTATTTCATATAAACTCTTTTCGCAAACTACACTAGCTCTTACTTTTGTCATTTCACCTTCTTTTAATTCAGGATAATTTGAATATATGTAATCACTAGATATAAACTCCAATATACTATCTCCTAAAAATTCTAATTTTTCATTGCTTTGTGTTTCGTTTTCATAAGCATATGATGTATGAGTGAAAGCTCTTTTTAATAACTTTTTGTTTTTAAATTTATAATTAATTTCTTTTTCTACTTCTTCTATATTCATTTTTTGTTTTTTGTCTATAAATTTACTATTTATAGCTTTTTTCCATTTATTTTAACCATATCTTAATGATTGTTTTTTTCTAGTGCTATAAATTGTAATCTGTAAAATTAAGACAACTCCTTTCTTGATTTGTTGGCGGAGTGGGTGGGATTCGAACCCACGTGCCAGCTTTCACTGACAGACTGATTTCGAGTCAGTTTCGTTATGACCTCTTCGATACCACTCCTTATGCGTTTATAGTATATCACAAAAAATATTTCTTTTCTAGTATATTATTACTAGTTAATGGTTTTTCACTTCTTATTACTCAAAAGTATTGATATATTAATATTTTGCAGGCAAGACCCAGATTGTTAAACCACAGCTATGTTTTGCCAAATAATATTAATATATCAATACTTTTGTTATTGTATAGGAAAAATCGACTTTTATCTTGAC
>CALXAU010000087.1 GCA_944386355.1 uncultured Clostridia bacterium | reverse complement strand
CTTGAAATCTAAAAAGAGAATAAAGAGAAAAATGCCAAATAAAGAAAAATAAATGGACGGAAAATAAAATATTTATATATGGTGTGTAAAAGCAGAAGAATGTGTAGATGTAGTATGTAACTAAAATGAAAGGATAGAGATTTTTAACCATCATGCACGTTTATTCTTTTGCCTTAAAATATAAATTTCTTTAAAAATGGCAAAAATACTAATACGAGAAAATAGAATCAAATAAATTTATAAAGAAAGGAATAGGTGAAAAAATATTTATGACAGAAGATAACACAAATTTAAGACAAAAAACGAGGAGAAGAAATTTTTTAGAAGAAGGAGGAGAAAAAAACAGAAGTAAAAGACAATATCATAAAAAAGAAAGAGAATTTGTAGAAGGAAATCTTAAATCAAGAAATGACCAAAACGAAAAAGCTTTAGTAACAACTGGAGAAAAAATGCTTACAAAAACTAGAAGAAATACAAGAAGTGCTAGAACAACTAATCCTAAAAATTCAAAGAGAAGTACAGAAATTTTCAAAGAACCAAGACTAAAAATAATACCTTTAGGAGGTTTACATGAAGTAGGAAAAAATATTACAGTTTTTGAATACGAAAATGATATAATAGTAGTAGATTGTGGATTATCATTTCCAGAAGATGATATGCTAGGTATCGATTTAGTAATTCCAGATATAACATATTTAGTAAAAAATCAAGATAAAATAAGAGGATTAATAATAACTCATGGACATGAAGACCATATTGGTTCAATACCATATTTATTAAAACAAATTAATATACCAATATATGCACCAAGATTAGCTGCTGGACTTATTAAAAATAAATTAGAAGAACATAAACTACTAAGAAGCACTAATCTAATAGAAATCGTACAAGGTCAAATTTTAAATCTTGGAAAATTTAAAGTAGAAATAATTAGAAGTTCTCATAGTATACCTGACTCTGTAATGCTTGCAATTACAACACCAGTAGGAACAGTTCTTCATACAGGAGATTTTAAAGTAGATTATACTCCAATTGACGGACAATTAATGGACTTTGGAAGAATTGCAGAATTAGGAAATCAAGGTATTTTGGCATTAATGTCAGATAGTACAAATGCAGAACGTAAAGGATTTACAATGTCAGAAAGAACTGTAGGAGAAGTTTTTGATAAGTTATTTTTGCATTGTACCAAGAGAATTGTTGTTGCAACATTTGCTTCAAATGTTCATAGAGTTCAACAAATAGTAAATTCTGCAATAAAATATGATAGAAAAATTGCTGTATGTGGAAGAAGTATGATAAATATGATCTCAACAGCAAGAGAATTAGGATATATAAAATGTCCAGAGAATTTATTTATAGATATAGATATGATAAATTCATATAGTGATGATAGATTAGTTATTATAACAACTGGAAGCCAAGGAGAACCAATGTCTGCACTTACAAGAATGGCTGCAGGAGATCATAGAAAGGTAAAAATTACTACAAACGATTTAGTTATAATTTCTGCAAATCCAATACCTGGTAATGAAAAATTTGTATCTAAAGTAATAGATGATTTAATGCAAATTGGTGCAGAAGTAGTTTATAGTTCTTTAGCAGATATACATGTTTCAGGACATGCTTGCCAAGAGGAGCAAAAATTAGTAATTGCTCTTGCAAAACCTAAATACTTTATTCCAGTCCATGGAGAATATAGACAATTAATGGCTCATAGCGAAACTGCTCAAAGTATGGGGATAGAAAAAGATAATATATTTATGCTATCAAATGGAAGAGTTTTAGAAATTGGAAAAGAAAACGCAGAATTTACTGGCACAGTGCCTAGTGGACGAGTTTTAGTAGATGGGTTAGGTGTTGGAGATGTTGGAAATATCGTATTAAGAGATAGGCAACATCTATCACAAGACGGATTAATTGTAATAGTATTAACAATGGATTCTTCTACAGGAGAAGTTGTTGCAGGACCTGATGTGATATCAAGAGGTTTTGTATATGTAAGAGAATCTGAAAACTTAATGGATGAAGTAAAGTCTGTTGTTAGACATGAAATAAAAAAATGTGAAGAAAGAGGAATTCGTGATTGGGCAACTATAAAATCTACAGCAAGAGAAACTTTAAGAGATTATATTTTTATGAAAACAAAAAGAAATCCGATGATAATTCCTATTATAATGGAGATATAACAAAAGTGTTGAAATATAGAGTTTTAAACTTAATATTTCAACTTTTTTGTGTTATATTAAACAATATGAAACTTTTTAGTTGCGCAACACAAAGTGAAAATAAATATTATATATTTTGTTTTCAAAAGAAAAATCTAAGATTTTCCTATAACATCAATTATTGTAAATAATTTGACTTGTGTAAAATTAGAACAGAAAACAACAGACGAGGCATGAAAATAAAAACTCTTAACTAGTAACAAAAAAATTACTAAAAAGTAAAAAAATATATTGACATACTCTAAATTAAATGTTAACATTTAGGTAAACAAAAATCTTTTAGATAAAAATTAAATTAATATAATAAATCTAAGGGAAGTGGTATAGATGTATTGGTATGAAGAATATTATCAGAAATCTATACAAATGATAAAATTATTAGATGTAAGAATTACAGTAAAAGATTATGACATTTTTGCCAAAGAGCATGATTTACTTTCTTCGGAGACTATGAAATTAATAAGTGGAAAAAACTTTAAGAAACTGATAAGAACAACTATATCTGGAAAAATCTAACATAACTTGGAAAAAAACGACATTTTTTTACATTTACACTGTACATATTATTCTTTTTAATATATAATATGAAAAAAGAGAAAAGATAGGAACAGTTTGCCGACCGACCACTATCTTTCTCTTCTATTGAACATACCTATTACAAGGATATGTCTATTTCTATTATATACTATTTGGCAAAAACTGTCAAAGGTAATATGTGGAAATTACAATAAAATTAATTTAAAGAAATGTAATTTTATTGAAAAAATTAATAATTAAATAAGTAATAAATATTAAAAATTTTGAATAAAATTAAAAAAACACAAAGGAGAATATATGAATTTGTTAATAAGTATAATATTAGGAATGTTGCCAGAAGTACTATTTTATACATATTTTTGGATAATTATTAAAAATATAAAAGAAAAGAAAAAAACATTTTTCTTATTAATGTGCATCATATATTTTTTACTTATTATGGTAAGAAGATATGAATTTTTATATTATTTTATTTTTAATTTACTTACATATATTGTTTTAAAGAAATTATATAAAGAAGATACAAACTTTTTAGATTTCTTTATATTTTTTATTCCATATGGATATCTTTTAATTATAAATATATTATGCTATACACTAATAGAAAATTATTATATTGCATTTGTAACTAATAGACTTTTAATGCTTGCTTTATTTATATTTAAGAGAAAATTTTTTGATATATACGAAAATTTAAAAAAATTATGGAATAGAAAAACTAATAATTCGAAATGGATAAAAAGTATATCTTTAAGAGTGATTACAATTTGCCTTATGAGTATGTTTATAATCATATCTAGCAAGATATGTTTATATATAGCTAATATGAAAGGAGGATAAAAATAATATGAAGAAGATAAGATATGAATGGCCCCCAATTAATTCAATGTGGTTTTTTTGTGATACAGAAGAAGGAGAGTAAATACAAATGGAAAAGGTAAATATAAATTTAGCAACATATATTTTTAATTTTTTAGAACTAACAAGTATAGTTATTTTAGGAATAATAAATAAAATAAGTATAGAAATTATAGTTGCTTTAATGATAATATTTATATTTGTAAGGCAAAATAATGGAAAACAAATGCACTATAAATCACCAATACTATGTTTTTTTAGTACATTATTAATTTTTGTATTTTTATATAAGTTAGCAAATTTAAGTGAAGTTATTTCATTATGTGTTTCAGCAATTGCTGGTTATACATTTACTGGAAATGCAGATGTCAAGCAAGTATATTTATATAATGGAACATCAAAATATAAAGAAATGAAACAATATGTAAAAGAACATAAAGAAAGCAAAGAATTGAAAGATTTTGAAAAAATTTTAATGAAATTTAATGACATATATAATGATAGATATAAATTTGACTTTTTAGAGTTATACAGATTAGAATTTTTAGAGGACTTAAAATATAAAGAAATTTTAGATAATACAAATCTTAAAGATAATAGACAGATTACAGATGCTCTAGATATAATAACAATAAGTTTGAATACGTTTATTGAAACAAAAAATGTGGAAAAAAATAAATTAAAATATTTTCGAAAACTTAGAAAAAAACAATCAGATATTAAATAATTAGTTAAAAACAAGTATTGTGATTTTTTTGCAATGCTTGTTT
>CALXAU010000086.1 GCA_944386355.1 uncultured Clostridia bacterium | reverse complement strand
TATATTTTTGTGTATAAAAAAGTAAAGTGTATAAGTTTTTGGTACCTTTAACTTACACACTTTATTTTACACTATCCAACATGATAAAATTTTTCGACTTTTTAGCTTAGTTACATGTTTTGTCTTTATTAGTGCACGAATTTTACGTAAGAAAAATTGTGTGAATTAATTGCTATTATAGAAATTTTTTCTAGATAAAATCCATTCCTTTCTTGCTTCGCTCGGAAGGCACACATAGTTATGAAATACTTTTCTTTCAAATTAATGTATTTTTTATTAAAGAAAATAGTGGTATATAAAATTTATATGTACCACTATATAATAAAATAATTATTCAATTTTTAAATTTTACACATATCTTCCATTCTATATAAGCCAGCAGGCATTCCTATAATGAATTCAGCAGCTTTTAAACTTCCTTCTGCAAAAACATTTCTAGAATAGGAAGTGTGCTTAATTTCAAATGTTTCAAATTCTCCAAAAAATTGTACAGTATGTTCTCCAACAATATTTCCACCTCTAATAGAAGACATTCCAATTTCTTTTTTCTCTCTTTTTTCTCTTTTATCATGTCTATTATATTCACAATGATAATCTCCACCTAAAGCCTCATTTATAGTATCTGCTAACATTTGAGCTGTTCCACTAGGACTATCAATTTTTCTATTATGATGTACTTCTGTAATTTCTATGTCTGTATCTTTCATCATTGGAGCAAGCCAAGATACTAATTTTTTCATTATGTTTATATCATAAGACATATTAGCAGATTGAAATATAGGAATTTTAGTAGAAAATTCTTTTATTTTTTCAATTTGTTCAGCGGAAAAGCCTGTAGTTGCAATTACTACAGGAATATTATTTATAACTGCATAGTCTAAAATTTTAAAAGTAGCCTCAGGAACTGAGAAGTCTACTATTACATCAGGATTTTCTTTAATATCCTTAATTTCTGTATAAATTGGAAAACTTGAATTAGATACAATATTTCTATCAAATCCAGAACTTACTATAAATTTATCAGAAGCAGTTGCTAAATTACAAACAACTTGTCCCATTCTTCCATTACATCCATTTACTAAAACTTTTATCATATTTACTGTTTCTATGTTAGTGATTTTAACTAACATAACTCCTTCCTTTTTATATATTATTACGTTTATTTTTAGAACAAATCGGAAAGCCATTTGATTCTACATATTAAATTTTTTCTTTAGCTTTCCATTAATTTGTTCATGCGCCAAATTTCTGAAAGAAATTTGTGTGCAACTGTTGAAGCGACATGACTAGATTCTTTAACTTTTTAGATTAATTGTATGTCGCGTATTTGTTCGCGCGCCGATTTTACGCAAGTAAAATTGAGTACAAAAATATATTAACTTTGATTTTTAAAGACGAACAATAAGTAAACTCAAAAATACATATGCATAACGAAATTTTTTATTATGTACTAATTTAGGAATTACAGATGAGTATGTTTCGGATAAAGCGCAATATTTATCAACAAAAGTTAATATATAACTTTCTAAATATCGAGGAAAAGAAAAAGTTACAGGCCACATATGTTTTAATATTATATCTTTCTCCTTTTTATTAAGAATAAATAATTTACTAGCATTAAAATAAGCTGTTTTAGGATGAGTAAAAGCATGAAGTCCTTTTCTACCATTTTGACGTACTCTCCAGTTATATAAAAATAAGTCGTGTAGCATTGCAGCTCTTGCAGCAGAAATATAGTCTATTTTTAATTTTTTACAAATTTTGTAACAGTAGTATGAGGCTACTAAACAATGCTCAAAGCAACTTGTTTCACAATGTTGTCTATAATTTTTCATCTCTAAAACAGTTTCATTTGAAATTATATCTTGAATAATATTTATAAAACTTTTATCTTTGTATATTTTTTCAATTAAATCTTTTTCTATCATAAAAATCCTCTTTTATTTTTTATTTCTAAATTTATTATACAATATATAATTTCAATTTGCAATTATAATAAAATTAAGATTATATTAAGGTTGCAAAATTCAATTACAATTTACAGCTACACTTGTATATTAGTAACAAAAATTAATCCTTAAAATCTTCTAAAGCATTCTTTAAAAGTTCTTCTTTTTCTTTACTCATAGAAATTAAAGGTAATCTTGGTATTCCAAAATTGAAACCTATCATATTCAAAGCAGATTTAACAGGAATAGGGTTAACTTCTGAAAATAAAGCATTTATTAAAGGTATAGAGTTTAACTGTAGTTTTTTTGCCTCCTCAATATTTCCGTCTAAAAAAGTTTGAACCATTTTATGAGTATAATTAGGTTTTATATTAGACAATACTGAAATAACACCAATTCCTCCAACAGATAAAATAGGAAGTATTTGATCGTCATTTCCAGAATATATATATAAATTATCTTTACATAAACAAGCTATTTGAGCAACTTGGGATAAATTTCCACTAGCTTCTTTTATTGCAACAATATTTTCTATTTTAGAAAGTTCTAGGCAAGTTTTAGGTTCAATATTTACACCTGTTCTGCTTGGTACACTATATAAAATAATTGGAAGAGAAACACTATTTGCAATCATTTTATAATGTTCAATTAATCCTTTTTGAGTAGTTTTATTATAATAAGGTGTAACTACCAATAAACCGTCAGCACCTAAATCCTCAGCTATTTTCGACATTTCTACAGCCTGCATAGTATTATTAGAACCAGTGCCAACAATTACAGGAACTCTTTTTTGTACAGTTTCTATTGCACATTTAATTGTTTCAATTTTTTCTTCTTTAGTCATAGTTGAAGATTCACCAGTTGTACCACAAACAACTATAGCATCAACATTATTTTTGACTTGAAATTCTAATAATTTTTTAAATTCTTCTAAATTAACACCATTTTCATTAAAAGGTGTTGCAATTGCTGTTGCACAGCCTTTAAATAAAATTTTTTTCATAATAAATTCCATTCCTTTCTCGCTTCGCTCTAAAGGCACACATAGTTATGAAAGTTTTTTCTTTCAAACTATCACATCCTTTGATTAAGTATTAGTTTCTCCATAATTTGAATTGCATTTGTAGCAGCTCCTTTTCTTAAATTATCAGCAACAACCCACATATTAAGTCCATATTTTACACTGTTATCTCTACGAATTCTTCCAACAAATACTTCATTATTTCCAGAAGCTTTTGTTGCAATAGGATATTTGTTGTTTTCTACATCATCAACCACTAAAATTCCTTTATAGTTTTGAAGTAGAACTCGTACATCATATAAATCAAAATCCTTTTCAAATTCAACATTAATTGACTCACTATGACAATTAATAACAGGAACTCTTACAGTAGTTGCTGTTATTGGTAAATTAGGTTTTCCTAAAATTTTCCTTGTCTCATTAATCATTTTGTGTTCTTCTTTTGTATATCCGTCTTCCATGAAAACATCAATATGAGGTAGGCAATTATTAAAAATAGGGTATGGGAATTTTTGAGGCTCTTCACCTTTAATACCATTTTCTAAATCTTCAATACCAGGTCTACCTGCTCCAGAAACTGCTTGATAAGTAGAATATACAATTCTTTTAATTTTGTAATTATCATCTAAAGGTTTTAATGGAACAACTGCCTGAATTGTTGAACAATTAGGGTTTGAAATAATTCCTTTATTTTCCCAAATTTTTTCTGGATTTACTTCTGGTACAACTAAAGGAACATCTGAATTCATTCTAAAAGCATTACTGTTATCTATTACAATACAACCTTTAGAAACTGCAATAGGAGCAAATTTTTTGGAAGTTTCTCCTCCTGCTGAAAAAATTGCAAAATCATAACCAGCATCAAAAGAATTTTCTTTTAATTCTACAGTGCTATAAGTTTGACCTAAAAAAGATAGTTTTGTACCAGCAGATTTACTAGAACAAAATAATGTGTAGTCTATGTTTGGAAATGCTTTTTCTTCTAAAACTTTTAAAGCAGTTCTACCAACAAGACCAGTAGCACCAACAATTGCCACTTTGTATCTTTTTCTCATAAGTCCTCCTTTTTGACCTTTTAAAGGGTCTTTAATATCTTATTTTATAATACTATTAGAATATTATTTAAATATAAGATATGTGAAAGTATTTAAAAATGAAATTATTCAATTTTTATAGTATCATTATATTATAAAATTAAAAAAAATCAACAGAAAAATTGATTAATATATCAACATTTTTTATTTATTATGAAAGTGATGCTAACTTTTTTTAGTAAGAGTAAAATATAACGCATGAGGTTTACTTACAAAAAATTAGCATACAAAAAAATTTAAAATAAAAGCCAAAGAGAAATGTTAAAATTTGCATAAACTATAAAGATTTACAATTTATTTTTACTGTGAATAGAATATTTAAAAAATTAAAATTTAATTAATTAAAAAGGAAATTGCGAAATTTGAAAAAGCTAGAAAATAAATAGGTACAAAATATTGTAAAAATTTTTTTCTCCCAACAAG
>CALXAU010000085.1 GCA_944386355.1 uncultured Clostridia bacterium | reverse complement strand
CAAAAGTTTTATAAAACTATTGATAAAAATAGGAATTAAATCTATAATTAAAAAGTACAATGTAATAGAACTTAAAAAATAAACTAATATCATAAACAATAAAAAATAATAATTATTGTTACAATTCCATTATTTTGTAATGATTATTCATATAAAAAAGATAGGAGAGAAGTAATGTCAGGAAAACATTTTGCAGGAAAGAAGCCCAAAACAGAAAGTTTTATGCAAGGAGTATTGACATTAATATTTTCACAAGTATTAATAAAAATTTTGGGATTAGTATATACTTTATATTTAACAAATAGAGAAGGCTTTGGAGATAAAGGAAACGGAATTTGCGCAAGTGGATATCAAATTTATGCAATGTTACTTACTATATCTTCAATTGGTGTACCGAATGCAATTTCAAAATTAGTTTCAGAAAGAATAGCAATGGGAGATCATAAAGGGGCACATCGTATTTTTAAAATAGCTTTTGCAACATTTGCATTAATAGGTTTAGTAGGAAGTTTATTACTTTTCTTAGGTGCAGGAATTATTGCAAATAGTTGGCTTAGAATTCCAGAAGCTGAAATGACATTGGTTGCATTATCACCAGCTATATTTTTTGTTGCAATTTCATCAGTGATGAGAGGATATTTTAATGGAAGACAAAGTATGAAAACAACAGCTAGGTCTCAGACATTGGAACAGATTTTTAAAACAGTGTTAACAATAATAGTTGTTGAAATAATTGCAATAATGTCAAATACTTCTACAGAATTTATGGCAGCAGGAGCTAATCTTGCAACAACACTTGCCACATTTTTAGGATTTAGTTATCTTTATTTATATTATAAAAATATTAGAAAAGAAATTGCAAAAGAAATAAAAACTACAGTTAATTATAAATATGAAAGAGTTAAGACAATTATAAAGAAAATCTTATTGGTTTCAATCCCAATAGCACTAACTGCAATAATGTCATCAATAAATAAGAATATAGACTCATTTACAGTAGTAAGAGGATTAAGTAATTTTATGTCAGAAGATATGGCAACAGCACAATATGGAATTTTAGGAGGGAAAGTAGATACATTAACAAGTTTACCATTGTCAATAAATGTAGCTTTTGCTACTGCTTTAGTTCCAGCAATATCAGCTGCAAAGGCAAGAAAAGATAAAAAAACAATTACAAAAAGAACATCATTTTCTTTATTGACATCAATGTTAATAGGTTTACCATGTACTATTGGAATGTATATATTTGCAGGACCAATATTGAACTTATTATTTCCAAATGCAAATGAAGGAGCAGTAATTCTACAAATTAGTGCACTTACAATTATTTTTACAATATTAGACCAAACTATAAATGGAGCTCTTCAAGGATATGGAAAACTGATGATTCCAACTATTTCACTCCGGATGTGGTGTTATTGTAAAATTGATTTTAAACTTAGTTTTAGTGCCTATTCCAGAAATAGGTGTAAATGGGGCGGCTTTTGCTTCTGTTGCATGTCATATGGTAGCATTTACAATTGCAATTACAGCTCTTAGAAAAAATATAAAACTAAATCTTGGGTTTAAAAAATTTGTATTTAAACCAGCTGTTGCAACAGCAATTATGGGAATATGTTCATATTTTACATATTGTAACATAAATGGAATAATATCTGAAAGATTGGCTACAATAGTAGCAATAATAATGGCTGTTATTATATATGCTATATCAGTTATAGTTTTAAAAGTTTTTTCAAAAGAAGAATTATCAATGATTCCATATGGAAATAAACTTTGTAAAGTATTAGAAAAAATAGGAATATATTGATTTATACACAAAATAAATTATAGCTGTAAATTTTTATAAATTAAAATTATATATTTCATTTTCTAAAGAATTTGCATTTATAAAAACATTAATTAGTACACTAAGTATAATATTAAAAAATATTAATATATCGGCTATTTATAACTATAATAAGATAATTAGTATCATATGAGAATTTTTATGATAGATTTTGTGTTATAAAAGTTCTCTAAAGGCTAATATAAAAGTATTTATTGAAAAAATTTTATAGAAAAAAGAAGGATTTTAGCAAAACTTGGCGAATACTATTAATTAGTAGTACATTTTTTGCTTATTTCAAGCAATTTGAGCTACATAACTATTAAATCTTATAGGAGGTAAATTAAATGAACAAAGCTGATTTAATCGCAGCAATAGCTGCAAAAACAGGAGATACAAAAAAAGTAGCTGAAGCATTTGTTAATGCATTTGTAGATGTAGTAACAGAAGCATTAGTTGAAGGAGAAAAAGTTCAATTAGTTGGATTTGGATCATTTGAAGTAAGAAAAAGAGCAGCTAGAAAAGGTAGAAATCCTCAAACTAAAGAAGAAATTAAGATTCCAGCATCAAAAGCTCCAGTATTCAAAGCTGGTAAAGCATTAAAAGATTTAGTTAATAAAAATAAAAAATAAGAATAAATATAAAAAAGAAGGGAAAAAACCTTCTTTTTATTATTTTAAATCTAATTTTATATGAATATCTCTTAATTGTTCATTGCTTACTTTTCCAGGAGCATTCATCATAAGATCCTGAGCTTTGCTATTTAAAGGGAATGCTATAACCTCTCTAATATTTGAAGAATTTGATAATAACATAAGCATTCTATCTA
Organism: uncultured Clostridia bacterium; assembly: GCA_944386355.1. Lineage (GTDB taxonomy): Bacteria > Bacillota > Clostridia > TANB77 > CAG-508 > CAG-269. The sequence continues at coordinate 2,030 of CALXAU010000085.1, read as the reverse complement.
TACCAGGAGCAATTCCAGCATGTGGAGGTGCTCCAAATTTAAAAGCTTTATATAAAGCACCAAATTTGTTTTTTACACTTTCTTCAGGATATCCTGCAATTGAAAAAGCCTTTAACATTATTTCAGTATCATGATTACGTACAGCACCAGAAGATAGCTCAATTCCATTACATACCATATCATATTGATATGCCAAAATATCTAATGGGTTTTTTGAATTTAGGGCTTCTAAACCACCCTGAGGCATAGAGAAAGGGTTGTGGCTAAATTCAATTTTACCATTATCTGTTAATTCAAACATTGGAAAGTCAACAATCCAACAAAAAGAGAAAGTATTTTCATCAATTAAATTTAATCTTTTACCAAGCTCAGTTCTTATTTCTCCTGATAATTCTTGGGCTCTTTTAAGATTTTCTGCAATAAAAAATAAACAATCACCACTATCAGAATTAGTTCTTTTTAACATTTCTTCTCTTGCATCATCTGGAATAAATTTAGCAATAGGACCTTGAAAGGTTCTATCCTCCATTACTCTAAGCCATGCCAATCCTTTAGCTTTACATTCTTTAATTGCAAATTCAGTCATACTCTCAAAAAAACTTCTAGGCTGATCTTGAACTTTATGAGTTGAAATTACTTTTACAGTTTTTCCAGAAAAAGCACGTAAATCTATATTCTCAAAAATATCTGTAATATCTTCAATTATAAGAGGATTTCTTAAATCTGGTTTATCTGTTCCGTATTTTTCCATAGATTCGTGATAAGGTATTCTAGGAAAAGGAAAAGATGATATTTTTTTGTTAGAAAACTCTTTGAAAGTATTATAAATTACACTTTCCATAACATTAAACACATCTTCTTGTGTACTATATGCCATTTCCATATCTAATTGATAAAATTCTCCTGGAGCTCTATCACTTCTTGCATCTTCATCTCTAAAGCATGGAGCAATTTGAAAATATTTATCAATACCAGAAACCATAAGTAATTGTTTAAATTGCTGAGGTGCTTGAGGTAAAGCGTAAAATTCTCCAGGATGTAATCTACTAGGAACTAAATAGTCTCTTGCACCTTCAGGAGATGAACTAGTAAGTATAGGAGTTTGAACTTCTAAAAACCCATTTTTTGTCATTTCATTTCTTAAAAATTGAAGAACTTTTGCTCTAAGGATTAAATTATTTTTTAATTTATCTCCTCTTAAATCTAAATAACGATATTCAAGTCTTAAATCTTCTCTAACAATTTGTTCACTATTAACTTCAAAAGGAAGATTTTCAGTCCTTTTACTTAAAATTTTGATTTCTTCAATGCGAATTTCTACCAATCCAGTTTCTATTTTTGGATTAATTGTTTCTTCAGCACGTTTTTTTACAGTACCTAAAACACTAACACAAGACTCTATTGGAATATGTGAAGCAAAATCAACATCTTCTTCTTTTCCTGATGTAACTACTTGTGTTATTCCATACATATCTCTAATATCTAAAAAAACAAGTCCACCTAAGTCTCTTATAGTTTGGACAAATCCAGCAATTCGTACTTTTTTTCCAACGTCGTCTAATTTAATAGAATTGCAATAAATATCTCTGTATTCATTCATAAAAAACCTCTCTTTCTGACAATAATGCCATTATAATATTAAATTTTTTAAATATGAAAGAGATTATATAGTTGTTATATTATTAAAATTATATTAAAATACAACAAAAAATCCCTTACATAAATGCAGGGACGAAATATATCCGCGGTGCCACCCAGCTTGAAAACATTAAATGTTTTCCTCTCTTTTTATTTTACTCCAATGTGTTTCAAAATTAGGTTGACCTAAAAGAGGTTTCAGCCTATGCCTCTTATTCTCTGGATAGTAAGTTCTAATTTCTTTGCATTGTTCAAGCGTAAATATTTTTTCATATTTTACAAAGAATAATTAATTTTGTCAAGATTTTATTTGAAAAAAATTATGTTTCTCTGTTACAGTGTTACAATTCATTGTTGTAAAATTTAATAGCAGGCAAATGATATATTTATAT
>CALXAU010000084.1 GCA_944386355.1 uncultured Clostridia bacterium | reverse complement strand
TTTTATTTAACTCTAAAGTTTTCATAAATTAACTTGTTTAAAAAAGTCATACATTCTACCACTAGTATCTTTCCCTTGGAACAAATAACCATTATATAATCCTCCACTAGAAGTATTTAAATCAACATTTATTTTCATATTATAAATAAAATTCTCATCCAAATTATTTTTCAGATGAATAGAAAAGGACAAAGTATAGCCTATATCATTTAAGTTAATATTAGTCTGCTCTAAAACTTTACCATTATAAGAAATTGCTTCACTATTTTGTTGTACAGCATAATTGGTAACAATGTCTTTATTTAAATATCCTAAAGTTAAAGGATTTGAACAATCAGTATAGAATGTAGGATTACTGTAGTCATTACTATTATTTTCTTCATTAGTTTTTAGTATTGTATAAGAAATTTTATCATCTTCTAAATTTGCAAAATTTTGAAATTTTGCGAATTTATAAGGATTTTTGTAATTAATATATGAATTACCTATATCAGAATTCTTCTCTATTTTAATGTTATCTATATATAATTCTTTAACAGTATTTTGAGCTGTTAATTCGGTTTCATAACATCTATTGTCTATTTCTATTGCTATATCTGTAAATTGATGAATATTTACATCTTGCAAAGTTTGTCCTTCTGTATTATCAACTATATCAGCACTACTATATAAAAAAATTCTACTTATTTTAAAAATAGGATTTTTATTTGCAGCAGAAATTGTTATTGCTTCATTTGCAAATTCATTTCTTTTTATAATTTCTTTAAATATTAAATTATAGTATATAAAAAGCAGAATAATAAGTAGTAATATTAAAAGACAAAGTAAAAATAATTTATTTTTTAGTAAAGAAAGAAATGTTTTTTTCCCATTTTTCATAATAATTAATTCTCCTCATTTGTTCTTAAATTTTATTGTAAAAATTTTCCATATATCTATAGACTTTTATGCACCAGTCTTCATCTGTTGAATATTTAATATTTACTCCAGATAGTGTAGGACCATTATAATATGTAGCAACAGCTATTTCATTATCATAAATTTTTGTTCCTGACGGATTAAGATAATATTTAGAAAATACTTTAGCAACTAATTCTATACCTTCTTTATAGTCTTCAAAAACATAAGATGAATTATAGGGATCTCTATCATAAGAACCATATCCGAATAAATTCTTTTTATCTACACTTATACTAGAAGTTCCCCAAGCACTTTCGTGTACAGCAACAGCTGCTAAAAAGATACCATTAACATTATATTTTTGTTCAATTTCATAAAAATCTTCAGCATGAGTTTCAAAAATTTTGTTGGTATCGCTGGAATTTCCAGAAAGAACTTTTTTAAAATCTTTTAGAGTTAAACCACTTGGTTTATTTAGGGGCATATTGAATTCCAAAGTTAAAAGTAATCTTTGCTTTCTATTTCTTTCTACAATTGTTGGTGTTGTTGTAGATGAAGTTATTTTACTAGATTCTACAAAACCTTCTTTTCCGTCTAAAGAAACTTTACACCAATCTTCTCCAGACATTTCTAATAATTTTACATCTAAATACATTTTTAATTCATCTATTTCTTTTGCAGTAGAATTAGGAGATTCTCTAATTAAAGTAGTTGTAGTTGCATACATTGTATCTCCTATATGAACTTTATGTTTTGCAAGAAATTCAGATGTACCTACTTCAATTATTTGAGGAGTATAATCTTCTAATTTTATACGATTTGTTATTGTTTCTTCAACAAATTCATTATTAGAATATGTTTTTACAGCAGTTACTTGTTCTTTACCATTTTTACCTTCCTGAGTGATAACTTCTTCTCCTTTTGGAAGAGAAGCAGATTCTTTTTTTACTACTTCAAAAGGAATTTCTCTTTCTTCATTAACAACCTCTTTAGTTTTATTTGCACCTATATTTTCTCTAATTATATTTGTTATATCAATTGCATTTTCATTACTTTCAAAAGCAATTGGTTCTTCTTGTTTTGCAACAGGAATAAGATCATCTTTTGCAAAGATAGAATTTGAAGATACAAAAAGTAAAAGCAAAAAGATAATACATAAACTAAACAATATAGTTCTTTTTATAATTATAGAAGTATTATATTTTTTATTAATTTTTTTAGTATGATTTATCTGAGAAAATTTATCAGGATTAGAATTATTTAAAAATTGTTCTCTAGATTTCTGCAGTTCTTTGAATACTTCTGAAAGATTTCTATTTTGATGATTTTCTGGTAACATAAAATAACTCACTTTCTATTTTTAAAAATTTATACATATATATTATATAACAAGAATTTAAGTATGTCCACCAAAAATGATGTTTTTATTATTGGGAATAGTTACTATTTGTTATAAATTTCAAACTTTAAAAAAGAGATAATCATTTAGTTGATTATCTCTTAACAAACTTAATTATTTAGCTAATTCATAAATTGCATTTGCATAAATTTTACTACTCAAAATTAAACTATCAATTTCAATATATTCATCAACTTTATGGCACATATCTTCATGCCCAGGCATATTAGCACCAAAAGAAATGCAGTTATCAAAAGCTCTTGCATAGGTTGCACCACCAATCGCAATAGGATTAACATTCATTTTTGTTTTATCATTAAAAATAGTACATAAAGTTTTAACTAGAAAATTATCTTTATTAATATATAATGGTTCTTTTTTCCCTTTTAAATTTAAAGAAATTTTCTTAGAAAAAGAATTTACAATAGATGATATTAATTCGAATAATTTATCTAAATTAATACTTATAGGAATTCTTAAATTAAAACCTATTTCAATATTACCATTATTTATTTTAAAATCTCCAACATTTAATGTTAAATCTCCAGATTCATCACTAGAAGAAATGCCAAAAGTTTTTCCATTATACTCTAAACCTATATATTTATCAAAAAAAGTGATTAAAGAATTTTCAATCTTATATTCTCTAAAAATTTTATTTAATATAATTAATAATTGAGAAATTGCATTTTTTCCTAAATCTGGGTGAGCAGCATGTGAAGATATTCCTTTTGAAATTATTTTTACATGTTCAAAGTCAATTTGTTCGGCACTTATATCAAAATTAAAAGTTTTTGCATATTTCTTTATATTATCAATTAATTTTAAACAATTTATAGATTTAAGAATTTCTAATGTAACTTCACAATATTTAGAAACTACATTGATTGCATTTTTATTTGTATCTATATTAATTATTTTAATTGGTTCATTTTCACTAATAATTGAGTTATATTCTTGAATTAAATAAAAAGTTAATATTCCTTTTTCTGCATAAATACAAGGAAAGTCAGCATCTGGACTAAATCCAATAGTTGGTAGCTCTTCATGTTCTTTATAATATTTTATACATTTCCAATCTTTTTCCTCATTAAGCCCCAAAATTAATCTAACACGTTTATTTACTTTTGTAGTATCTAGAACTGCTTTCATTGCATATAATGCACTAATAACAGGACCTTTATCATCTATAGCGCCTCTGCCATATAGTTTATCATCCTTTATACTTGCATTAAAAGGAGAGTAAGTCCAATTATCATCAGCTGGAACTACATCTAGATGTCCTATAATTCCAACAATTTCTTCACCTTCACCAAATTCAATATATCCACAATATCCGTCAATGTTTTTTACACGAAAACCAAGTTCTTTTCCTAATTTTAAAATATATTCCAAAGCATCATTACAAGCTTTTCCAAAAGGCATTTTAGGGTCATTGCTCTCAATTGATATACTAGGAAAAGAGATAAGTGTTTTTAAAGAAGATAGCATTTCTTCTTTTTTACTTTCTATTATTTTATCAAACATATATTACCTCCAATATTATTATATTTTAAAGTATATTTGTATATGTAATAAATGTCAATAATAATTAAAAAACCATTATATTGTAATATTAATAGATGTTACAATTCATAGTAAGAAAAATAATAAATCATAGCTATTAAATAGCTATGATCATAAGAAAAAATATAAAATATTATACCCCTAAAGTTGCAATATTACTAGCTTTTAAATTTTTTACAGGTGCTAATAAAACTTTACCAGTACCACGATATACATTTACAAAACCTTCAGCAGAAATTGCAGAACCAATTAGGCTTTTTGTAGATTTTTCAACAGTAAAGTTTAAACTATCAGACCATGCAATAGCAAAATTTCCATCAACTTTTAGAACATCATTTTGAAGCTCTACTTCAACTAATTCTTCTCTTGGAACAGGAGATTCTAAAGCAACAATTCCTTCTCCTGAAACTTTTAAATTAAATAAACCTTCATTTCCAAGAATTGCAGAAGATAAATTACTACGTGCAACAATATTGTGTTGTAATTTAGCTTCACATGCTAAAAATAGTCCGTCATCTAATACCATTCCATTATTCCAAGAAGAAACATCTTCAAGTAAAATGTGTTTATATGTAGGTTCTAGTATTAATGTACCATTACCTCTATATTTAGGTTTTACAGCTCCTTCTTTTGCTACAGAACCTTTAATAGCTTTTCCTAAAAAATCTCCTACACCTTTAACATCTGCAACAGCTTCAATATTTCCAACAAACCATTGCATTGCTCCAGAACTTAGAGTATACTCATTTCCATTTAATTCAATCAAAAGTTGTCTTTTTCTAACATTCATTCTAGAACAATAATATGCAGTTATGGCAGTAGAAGGCATTACACTTAAGTCTGACAAATATTCAATTACCTTCATTCCAGCTTTTGAATCAGCTACTCTAATGTCATCATTTTCTAATAAATTATTAATTTTATACATGATATCCTCCCATATATTATTTTTTATTGTTTGCTTAAAAGCAAAGAAGCAATTTATTACAGTTCAATTTTTTGATTGATTTTTAGTTTATAGTATTGAATTCTAATTTTCTTATATACTAAAAAAACAAAAAAGTCAATGTTTTTTTTGTTATTAAATAATATACTGTTATTAGTTAATGATTTTAATGATAAATAAGAAAATTGGACGTTAGCGAAATCAAAGATTTCGACGTCCACATGCACAAAA
>CALXAU010000083.1 GCA_944386355.1 uncultured Clostridia bacterium | reverse complement strand
AAAAAAATTATTATATGTAGTTATCAGTAATAAATTTTTACAGTATAATTTACTGATTTTCAAAAATTATAGAGGTATAAAATATTGATAAATAACTATAATCAATAATAAAAAATAGATATACTAAAGGTTATAAATATTAAGCAGTAATAAAGATTTGACTTGGAATAAAAAATTTTATAACTATACATGTTTTGAAAGGAATGAATTTTAAATGATAATAATAATGTTGGGAGCACCAGGAACAGGAAAAGGAACTGTTGCAACTATTTTACAGGATAAATTAAATATAAAACAAGTATCAACAGGAGATATATTCAGAAAAGAAATTAAAGAGCAAACAGAACTTGGAAAATTAGCAGATTCATATATATCAAAAGGACAGCTAGTTCCAGACGATGTAACTGTTAATATAGTTAAAGAACGTTTAGAACAAGATGATGTAAAAAATGGAATTATACTTGACGGATTTCCAAGGACAATTGTTCAAGCACAAGAACTTGATAAGATATTAGAAAAAGAAAATAAAAAAGTAGATTTAGTAATAAATCTTACAACACCAGATGAAGAAATTATAGAAAGAATTGTTAATAGAAGAGTATGTTCAAATCCTGAATGTAAAACAATATATAATACATTATTAAATCCACCAAAAATTGAAGGAATTTGTGATAAGTGCGGAAGTAAGTTAATAACTAGAGATGATGACAATGAAGAGACTGTAAAAAGGAGACTTAAAAATTATTTTGAGTTAACAAGTCCATTAATAGAATACTATGAAAAACAAGGTAATATTTACACAGCACTTGTAAGTAAAACTATAAATAAATTAGGAAAAGACGTAGCAGAAGAAATTATTGAAAACATTAGAAGGAGTATGAACTAAAATTGGTAACTATAAAATCTAAAAAAGAAATAGAATTAATGAAAGAAGCATGCAAAGTAGTTGCAATACTTTATGAAGAACTAGAAAAAATAATAAAACCAGGTATGACAACATGGCAGATAGATGAAATAGCAGAACAAATAATAAGACAAAATGGAGCAATACCAGCAGAAAAAGGATATAATGTTGGAATAAAAGGCATTCCAGATTACCCGGCAGCAACCTGTATATCTGTTAATGATGAAGTAATACATGGAATTCCTTCTAAAAAGAAAATTATAAAAGAAGGAGATATTGTAAGTATAGATACAGTAGCATTAAAAAATGGATTTCATGGGGATGCTGCAAGAACTTTTACTGTTGGAAAAATATCAAAAGAAGCTCAAAATTTGATAGATATCACAAAACAAGCTTTTTTTGAAGGTATAAAATATGCAATCCCAGGAAATAGAATAGGTGATATTTCTCATGCAATAGGAGAATTTGTACATAAAAATGGATATAGTGTAGTAAGAGAGTTTCAAGGACATGGTATAGGAAGACAAATGCATGAAGATCCAGGAATACCAAATTACGGAAAAGCAGGCAGAGGGATAAGATTAGAACCAGGTATGACACTTGCAATAGAGCCTATGGTAATACAAGGAAAACCTAATATTTTAGAACTAGAGGATGGATGGACAATAATAACAGAAGATGGAAGTTTATCAGCACATTATGAAAATACAATATTAATTACGAAAAACCAACCTGAAATATTGACAATTCTATAAATTTATTATATACTATAGTAGTTATTATGCGAAAATTTTAAGTAAGGAGGAAATAGTTTGTCTAAAGAAGATGTTATTGAGGTAGAAGGAATAGTAGTGGAAACTTTACCTAACACAAATTTTAAAGTAGAATTAGAAAATGGACATCAAATTTTAGCCCATATTTCAGGAAAACTAAGGATGAATTATATAAAAATTTTACCTGGAGACAAAGTAAAAGTAGAACTTTCTCCTTATGATTTATCAAGAGGTCGCATTACATGGAGAGCAAAATAAATATATTAGGAGATATATATTATATTTTAAGGAGGTGCAAAAAATGAAAGTAAGACCATCAGTAAAAAAAATTTGTGAAAAATGCAAAGTAATAAAAAGAAAAGGAAAAATCAGAGTGATTTGCGAAAACCCAAAACACAAACAAAGACAAGGGTAATTTAATAATAGTTTGTAACACAAATTAGATAGCGGCTGTGAAATCTTTTAAAAGATTTACATATCAAATTTGTGTTTCTATATATGTCTATAAAAGTCTAAAGACTTGCAAAAGCAAGTGCGCATTTCACCTTTAGGCAAAATAAAAGACAAGCAATAAATTTCAATTTAAAGAAAATTTTGGAGGTGTAAAAAATATGGCTCGTATTGCAGGAATAGACTTACCTAAAGAAAAAAGAGTAGAAGTAGGACTTACTTATATTTATGGAATAGGAATATCAAGTTCAAGAAAAATCTTAGAAAAAACAGGAATAAATCCTGATACAAGAGTAAAAGATTTAACAGATGAACAAGTAAATGATATAAGAAAAGCAATAGATGAAGACTATAAAGTAGAAGGAGACTTAAGAAGAGAAGTTGCTTTAAATATAAAAAGACTTACAGAAATAGGTTGCTATAGAGGACTAAGACATAGAAAAGGTTTACCAGTAAGAGGACAAAGAACAAAAACAAATGCTAGAACAAGAAAAGGTCCAAGAAAATTAGTAAGCAAAAGCAAAAAATAAAATATAAATAAAGGTTTTGAATATTGAGCAAAAAAGGAGGAAAAACCAAAATGGCTAATAAAAATACAACTAGAAAGACTGTTGCAAGAAGAAATAGAAAAAACATTGAAAAAGGAATTGTACATATTCGTTCAAGTTTTAATAATACAATTGTAACTATTACAGATGTAAAAGGTAATGCAATTTCATGGGGAAGTGCAGGAGCTTTAGGATTTAAAGGTTCTAGAAAAAGCACACCATATGCAGCAGGTCAAGTTGCAGAAACAGCTGCAAAAGCTGCAATGGAACATGGATTAAAAACAGTAGATGTGGAAGTTAAAGGTCCTGGTTCAGGAAGAGAAGCTGCAATACGTTCACTTCAATCAGCTGGATTAGAAATAAGTAGCATAAAAGATGTAACACCAATTCCACACAATGGATGTAGACCACCAAAAAGAAGAAGAGTTTAAAATATAAATAAGAATTATAGCTCGTTTTATATAAAAATAACTATAAAAAGGAAGGAGTAAAAAATGGCAAGATATATAAATGAACAATGTCGTATTTGCCGTAGAGCAGGACAAAAATTGTTCTTAAAAGGTGAAAGATGTTTTACAGATAAATGTAGTATATCAAGAAGAAATTTTGCGCCAGGACAACATGGACAAAAAAGAACAAAACTTTCAGAATATGGAATACAATTAAGAGAAAAACAAAAAGTAAAAGCTTATTATGGAGTACAAGAAAAACAATTTAGAAGATATTTTCAAATGGCTTCAAATAAGAAAGGTGTAACAGGTGAAATTTTACTTCAAATATTAGAAAGTAGATTAGATAATGTAGTATATAGATTAGGTTATGGAAAATCTAGAGCACAAGCAAGACAATTTGTAAATCACGGACAATTTGAAGTAAATGGAAAAAAAGTTAATATACCTTCATATCTAGTAAAATCAGGAGATGTTATCTCTGTTAGAGAAATAAAAAAAGACAATAAAACTATCAAAATAAATGCAGAAGAAAATGAAAAAAGACCATTACCAGAATGGCTTGAAAAAGATAGTGAAAAATTAAGTGGTAAAGTAATAAGATTAGCTGCCAGAGAAGATATTGATATTCCAATCGAAGAACATTTAATAGTAGAGCTTTACTCAAAATAATAATTTTTTTATATTATATTAGGAGGTAAAAATGATAGAATTCGAAAAGCCAAATATTGAATGTCTAGAAGTGGATGATGCAAATAATTATGCAAAATTTGTTTGTGAACCATTAGAAAGAGGCTATGGGGTTACAATAGGAAACTCACTAAGAAGAATATTACTTTCTTCACTTCCAGGATGTGCAATTACTAGTGTAAAAATCGAAGGAGTTTTGCATGAATTTTCTTGTCTACCAAATGTAGTAGAAGATGTGCCAGAAATAATAGTAAACTTAAAAAATGTAAGAATGAAATTTGATGGCAATGAAGAAAAAATATTGAGAATTGAAGCTAAAAGAGAAGGAGAAGTTTTAGCTGGAGACATCATAACAGACGGAACTGTAGAAATATTAAATCCTGATTTACATATAGCAACAATAGCACAAGGTGGAAGTTTAAATATAGAAATGACAGCAGATAAAGGAAGAGGATATAATTCATCTGAAAAGAATAAAAAACAAAATCAAGATATATCAGTGCTTCCTATAGATTCTATATATACACCTGTAAAAAAAGTAAATTACCAAGTAGAAAATACAAGAGTAGGGCAAATGGTAGACTATGATAAATTAGTAATAGAAGTATGGACAGACGGAAGTTTAAAGGCATATGAAGCATTAAGTTTAGCTGCAAAAGTAATGACAGGACATCTAGAACTATTTATTGATTTATCAGAGACAACAAAAAATACTCAAGTAATGGTAGAAAAAGAAGAGTCTAAAAAAGGCAAAGTTTTAGAAATGTCTATAGAAGAATTAGAGTTATCTGTAAGATCATTTAACTGTTTAAAAAGAGCAGGAATTGCGACTGTAGAAGATTTAATAAATAAATCAGAAACAGATATGATGAAAGTAAGAAATTTAGGAAAGAAATCTTTCGATGAGGTAACAGCAAAATTACATTCTCTAGGATTAGATTTTGCTAAAGAAGAAGAATAAATCATGGAATATAGAAAAATTAAATAAAATTAAAGATAAAAAAGGAAGGTGAAAAAATTGGCTTCAAATAGAAAATTAGGCAGACCAACAGATATAAGACTTGCTATCTTAAAAAATCAAGTTACAGAATTAATAGCATATGGTAAAATAGAAACAACTCTTGCAAGAGCTAAAGAAGTTAAATCAATTGCAGATAGTTTAGTTTCTCTTGCAATAAAAGAAAAAGATAATTATGAAATGGTAGAAGAAAAAACTAAAAAAGAAAAAATAAAGAATAA
>CALXAU010000082.1 GCA_944386355.1 uncultured Clostridia bacterium | reverse complement strand
AGTCATGACTCTGATTTCCATGCCCTCCTTCATATGGCCTTTTAAAAGCAAAGCCTACTGGTATAGGACTTCCAAAAATATATCTTTGACTATTCCAAGTTTGCATTGTTCTTTTTGTTGTCCATAATATATTACTTCTACTAGATCCCCTAAATTCTCTAACTTTTAATGTTCCATTAGTATTATATGGCATTGGTTCTACCTCTCCTCTATAATAAACTTCCATTCTATCTGTATCATTATTAAATACGATTATTTTTGCCATTAAAACTCCTCCTTATACTTTTTATATATTTTATGAGATAAAAATTAAACAAGTGTATACGTAAATATAAAAAATGATACTTTATACAATAATCATAAAAATATTGTACAAGCATCATTTATTTTAAAATTATGTCTATTGAATCAATGGTTTTTATTAAATTTTTATTTTAATAATTCTTTTATCTTTCATCTCCTGTACTTTTTTCTTCATCTCTTGAACTTTTTCCTATACGTCCAAAATTAGGTAATCTATTGTGCCCTTTTCTCATTTCTTCTTCATTTCTTTTATTTGCTTTTTCTATACTGCTGTTAATAATTCTTGTAATTCCAGGCTTAGTAAGACTACTCGTATCAACATCTCTTCTAAGCTTAATAGTACCTATTATTCTTTTATATACTTCATTCATATTCCAACTCAACTCCTTTTTTAATATCTAATAATGTTAATATTTTACAATAAGTTTTTTATTTTGTACAGGCTAAACATCTGAAAAAATTATTTAATTCTTTTTTTCTATATTTTGTGCTTCATATTATTTCCTATAACATCAAAAAACTTTAAGAATATAATTATTATTACTTAAGGTTCTTTAATTTATTTTCAAATATGTATTTATTTTACTTCTTTAGCTTTAACTATAACTCTTAATTTACTATCATCTGTACATGTTATAAGAGTTATTTCCTTTCTTCCATTTGTAAGTTGTGTTGTTGCACTTGTATCTTCAGGTGAAACTGTATATTTATCATAAACTTCATACTGTAATGTTCTATCTGATAAATCTGTAATTTCTATTATATCTCCAACTCCAATTAATTTTGGAACTTTACTAAAGAATTTAGAATTCCTATAGTTGTGTCCAGCTATGCATAGATTACCTACTTCATTTGGATTAGCTCCCCAAAATTTACATGGAGCTATTTTTAAAAGTCCATCTGTACAGTATGATATTATAGGATAATCTACATTTATTTTAGGAATTTTTACTCTTCCTATTACTGTATACTTTTCTCCTGTTGATGCTGTATATTCGACTACTGCTTTATTATTTGTTTCGTTTGAATTATCTATCTCTTCTACTTCTCCAGTATCTACTGTATCATTTAAATATATTACTAAAATATCATCTTTTATGACTGTATCATCTGTCTCGGCATTTGCAAAACTTTCTAGCAATTCTTGAGATACTTCTTCGCTTTTATTTCTATCATATTCTGCATATACATAAAATGAAATTAGAATAACTACTAAAAAAATCGATAAAATAAAATGAAATTTATATACTTTCTTTTTTCTTTTTAGTTCAGGGGTTATATATAATTTTTTTGTTACTAAAATTTGGTTCATTTTATCCTCCATTCTAACTATGTGATTGGCATATAATTGTTTAAAAAGAACTTTTTTAACTAATCTCTTCTTATTCTATTTTATTATAACATGAAAATTCATAAATTAAAATACTTTTTGAGAAAAGTTATAAGTGTAGCACCTACTACTAAATAATTCTTTTAAATAAGATTTGTAATATCAGCAAAATTCTGTAAAGTCAGTTCTTCTGCTCTAACATTTTCTTTTAAACCTATTTCTTTTAATATTTTTATTCCTTGTTCTTTATTGATAAATACCTTTCCATTAATTAACGCATTTAATAATGTTTTTCTTCTCTGCAAAAATGCCTTCTTTATAATATCAAAAAATAATTCTTCTTTGGCTACTAAAACAGGCTTTTCTTTCCTTTTTTTTAACCTTATGACTTCTGATGTTACTTCTGGTTGTGGTATAAATGAACTTTCTGGTACTTCAATAATTCTTTCTCCTATATAATAATAGTTTACTTTATACGTTATTGCTCCAGAACTTTTGCTACCAGGTTCTGCAATTAACCTTTCAGCAACTTCCTTTTGTATCATAACAGTTATGCTTTCTAAATTTATGTTGTCTTCTATTAATTTCATAATTATTGGTGTTGTTATATAATAAGGTAAATTTGATATAACTTTTACACTTTTTATATTTTCAAAACTTCTTAAATTTTCATCTATTATTTTTTGTAAGTCTATATTTAAAATATCATCATTTATAATTTCTAAATTCTCATATAAAAAGAATCTTTCTTTTAATATATCTACCATATTTCTATCTAATTCAATAACAATAACTTTATATGCCTTTTCCAACAAATACTTTGTTAATGTTCCTAAACCAGGTCCTATTTCTATAATTAAATCATTTTTATCTACATTGCTTCCATTTATCATGTTATTTATTATATTCTCATCTATTAAGAAATTTTGTCCTAAATTTTTATTTGCTTTTATGTTATATTTTTGCAGAATAAACTTTGTTTCTTTCTCTAAATTTTCCATATCAATATCCTCTTTTTTAATTTTTAATATATTATACTTTTTTTAACCTCTATTTTCAAGTTAATTCTTTTATAATTCACAGTAATAGTTACTGATTAATCAATTTTCTTTATGTGATTTACCTTACAATAATTTTTCGAAATAAAAACTTCTATCACATCAAATCTAATTGGAATATCTGATTTTCTACGTTTATATAAATAATATTTTGTTGCTTTATATAAATGATTTATTTTAATTTTATTTACAGCTTCAACAGGTTTTCCATAATTTAAATTTGTTCTTGTTTTAACTTCTACAAATATCAAAAATTTAGAATTTTGAGCTATAATATCTATTTCTCCATATCTACAAGAAAAGTTTTTTTCTATTACTTTATATCCTTTATATTTTAAAAATCTAATTGCTATATCTTCTCCTAATTTTCCTAAAGTTTTATTATAATTCATATTCACCCCTTATTTTAAATAATTTTATAGTTGCCACCTGGCAATTCTAATATTTTCTGCTCCATTTGTAATAACATTAATGAATAATTAATCTCACCTATAGGTAACTTTGTTTCTTGTATTATTTGATTTATATTTTTACTTCCACTTAACAAACATTTATATATCTTATTGTTTTTGTATGTAGAATTTATAAGTTTTTCCCTATTATTTTTATCTATATAGTTTCCATTTTTTGAAAATTCTATATCTTCAAACTTTTGAATTATATCATTAATATCTGTTACCAGAAATGCACCTTTTTTTATAAGCAAATTTGTTGTATACCCTTTTTTGTTTTCTAATGATGAAGGAATACAAAAAACTGGTTTTCCTTGTTCTTTAGTTAATCTTGCTGTAACACTTGTACCGCTTCTAGCTCCACCTTCTACAACTAATGTTCCTATACTTATGCCACATACAATTCTATTTCTCTCTAAAAAATTTTCAGATATAGGTTCTTGATTTATAGGATATTCTGATATTACACATCCTTTATTCTTTATTATTTTTTTTAATAAACCTTCGTTCGATTTAGGATAAATGTAATTAAATCCACTCGGCAATACTGCAATAGTCTTGCCATTTACTTCTAATGTGCTTTTATGTACAAAAGTGTCTATACCTAATGCAAGTCCACTTACTATATTTATTTCATATTTTGATAATTCTTTTGCAAATTTTATTGCCATTTTCTCTCCATAAGATGTACATTTCCTAGAACCTACAATTGCAAAATTTATTTTATTTAATAATTTTACATCTCCTAACACATATATTTGTTTAGGTGGATTTTTTATTTTTCTTAATTTTTCAGGATAATAAATACTATCAAACTTTATTATTTCCATATTTTTTATCTAAACTCCTATATTGAATAGCTTCTGCTATATGATTTTCTTTTATATCTGTACATTGTTCTAAATCTGCAATTGTTCTTGCAACTTTTAATATTTTATTATAAGCCCTTGCAGTTAATCCAAAAGTGTTAAAAGCTTTCTCTAATAGATTTTTTGTTTTTTTATCTAACTTACAATATTTATCAATAGGAACTTGTGTTAACTCTGAATTTGAAAAAATCCCATATTTATTTAATCTATTTTGTTGAATAAGTCTAGCAGTGTTTACTCTTTTTCTTATAATTTCAGAATTTTCTTTTATACCATAATTAATTAAATTATTATATTTAACAGGTTCAACTTCTACATGAATATCTATTCTATCAATTAAAGGTCCACTTATTTTACTTCTATACTTTTCTATACTACTTTGACTACAAATACATTTTCTAACAGGATGCCCTAAAAATCCACATGGGCAAGGGTTTGTACTAGCAATTAATAAAAATTTACTTGGATATGTAACTGTCTGATTAACTCTAGAGATAGTTACATATCCTTCTTCTAAAGGTCCTCGTAACATTTCTAAAGTATACTTTTTAAATTCTCCCAACTCGTCTAAAAATAAGACTCCTCTATGTGCTAAACTTATCTCTCCTGGTATTGGATTTTTTCCTCCTCCAATTAGAGCTGCCGTTGAAATTGTATAATGTGGAGATATAAATGGTCTTGATTTTATAAAACCTTCTTTTTCTTTTAATACTCCTGCTACACTATGTATTTTAGTAATTTCTAAAGCTTCTTCAAATGTTAGCTTAGGTAAAATTGATTCTGTTGCTCTTGCCATTAAAGTTTTTCCGAACACCTGGATTACCAATTAAAATACAATTATGCCCCCCTGCACTTGCTATTTCTAAAGCTCTTTTTGCATTTTCCTGTCCTTTTAT
The DNA here is from genome assembly GCA_944386355.1 of uncultured Clostridia bacterium. GTDB lineage: Bacteria > Bacillota > Clostridia > TANB77 > CAG-508 > CAG-269. The sequence goes on along the minus strand of CALXAU010000082.1, from coordinate 788 downwards.
ATCTTCAAAATCAAAATCATATTTATTTTGATTTAATTCTATTTTTTTAAAATCATTTTTACTTGTCAATAAAAATTCTTCTTCATTACAATAATTAATTACTTCTTTTAAATGTTTTACTCCATAAATTTTAATACCTTGAATTACACTTGCTTCTTTTTCATTTTCTTTAGGAATTATAACTTTTTTTATTCCTAAATCATATGCAGCAATGCACATTGGTAATATTCCATTTATCTTATTTATCCTTCCGTCTAAAGACAATTCTCCCAAAATAACTGTATCTTTTACATTCTCTTTCTTAATAGCATTCATTGCTGTTAATATTCCTACAGCCATAGGTAAATCATATATACTACCTTCTTTTTTTGTATCAGCTGGTGCTAAATTTATTATTATTCTATTGGTTGGAAAATTGCATCCACTATTTCTAATTGCTGCTTTTATTCTTTCTTTAGCTTCTTTTACAGATGTGTCTGGCAAACCAACAACCTCAAATTTAGGAAATCCATTTGTTACTTCTGTTTGAACTTCTACTAAATAACCATTTAAACCATTTAAATACATTGAGTTAATTATTGATAACATTTTTCTCCTTTTTTATTGATTTTTTATATTTTTTTTTATAGAATATTTTTATAGTATTATTTTAATAATTATTTATTTTACTATAAGATATAGGGTTATCGCATGTGCAAATTTTTTATTTATATAAGAAAAGTGGCTTCGCCACATGTGCGTTTTGCTTTGCAAATACGCACAGTCCAAGGAAACTTAACCTTGTTGTA
>CALXAU010000081.1 GCA_944386355.1 uncultured Clostridia bacterium | reverse complement strand
ATTTTGAATTATTTTTAAGCCTTCTATCCCTAAGTCTTCTATAACTTCATCTTTTTCTATTTTTATATCCATAATTCCCTCTTTTTAACTTTTTTATTATTTTTACATATTATATAATAAAAGTCAATTTTAAATTTTAAAATAACTTACTGCTTGTTACAATTCACAGCTGTAAAATTATATAGATATCAAATGATATATTTATAACTTAATAACAATTATCCTATAATACCAGGAGGTTTTTTTATGAATTCACCTTACCCATTTTCTGAAAATAACAGAAATAATCAAAAGCCACCCCAGAAAAAAAAGTTGGATTTTAAAATGTGCAAAAAAAATACTCTAAAGTCTTTACATGACATAGAATATTTTTTAAATGATTTTAATAGATTTATAAAATATATTAAATTGTATAAAATTTAAAAATAAAAATTAATATTTAGTTATAAAAAGTAAATTTATTTGCAAAAATAAATTCAAAAAATATAAATTAATTAAATATATTATTTTTTTCTTGAATATATATCTTTAAAATCATCATTTACTTCCCCTTGTATTAATATTTTTACTTTATTAACTTCTGTAAGCTCAGTTAATGTTGAAGTTATTGTTTGTGTTAATAATTCTTTTTTATCTTTGTTATATTCTAAAAACTCTTTTGAAAAATCTATTACAACACAATCTTCTTCTAAGTATGTTTTTAATACTTTTGTATTATTTGGAATTATTCCTTCTAATTTTTCATTTTTTGGTCCTTCTATTAAAAGTGTTACTAATCTTTCATATGGATTATTTATAATTTCAGTAATATCTATTAATCTAGCTTCTGGAGATATTTGTTTTGTTTCTTTATTTATAAAATATAAACTTACTATTGTTTGTCTATTTTGTTCTTCTGTTATTTCTTGTTCAGGAGTATAATCTTGAAGAATATTCTCTTCTTTTTTATTTTTTACAATTCTTAAAATATAATATCCTCCTATCAAAATTATTAAAAATAAAATAATAAAAATAATAAAATATTTTTTATTTTTCATAAAATCTTTTCATTCCTTTCAAATTATAAATTTTTTATTTTATTTAATAATATTATTTGTTTGTCCTTTTTAGAACTTTTTATATTAAAATCTAAATTTTTTGTAAATTTTTCCATTTGACAAAAACGCTATTTCCGTATAAAATTAAGGTAATTTACTGTGTCTTGTACACAAAAAGGAGTATTTTATGGAAAATATTTTACATGTAGGATTAGATGTTGGATCTACAACAGTTAAAATTATTGTAATGGATGAAAATAAAAATACATTATTTAAAGATTATAAAAGGCACTATTCAGATACTAAAAATACAGTTTGTATGGTATTAGAACAATTACTTGAAAAATACCCAAATAACAAATTTACAATTGCTCTTACTGGTTCTGGTGCAATGTCTGTTGCAACATTTTTAGGAGTGGAATTTATACAGGAAGTAGTATCTTGTAAAAGAGCTGTTGAAAAATATATTCCAGAAACAGATGTAGTAATTGAACTTGGCGGAGAAGATGCAAAAATTATCTATTTCGATAAATCAATAGAACAACGTATGAATGGAACTTGTGCAGGTGGAACAGGAGCATTTTTAGATCAAATGGCTTCTTTACTATATACAGATACAGCTGGTTTAAATGAACTTGCAAAAAATTATAAAACAATATATCCAATAGCTTCACGTTGTGGTGTTTTTGCTAAAACAGATATTCAACCATTAATAAATGAAGGAGCAGCTAAAGAAGATATTGCCGCTTCAATTTTTCAAGCAGTTGTAAATCAAACAATTAGTGGACTTGCTTGTGGTAGGCCAATAAAAGGTAATGTTGCTTTTTTAGGAGGACCTTTAAGCTATTTATCTGAATTAAGAAAAAGATTTATAGAAACATTACATTTAAAACCTTCTGAAATTATTGTTCCTGAAGAGGCTCATTTACTAGTTGCAAAAGGTGCTGCTTTAGATTCTTTTTCTACTTATACTTTGAGTGTTAATGATTTAAAAAATAAAATAGAAAATTTAAAAAAATCTCATGATACTACAACAATTCCTTTAGAACCTCTTTTTAAAGATGAAGAAGATTATTTAAAATTTAAAAAAAGACATGAACAAAGTAAAGTTCAAAGAAATAAATTAGAAGATTACTCTGGAGATTGTTTTTTAGGGATTGATGCTGGTTCTACTACTACAAAACTTGTATTAATAGATAGGGACGGCAAATTACTATATTCTCTTTATGGAAGTAATGAAGGTAATCCTTTAAAAAGCGTATCTTCTATGCTTTCTAAATTATATTCCATTTTGCCTTCATCAGCTATTTTAAGATATAGTGGAGTTACAGGCTATGGAGAAAAATTAATACAAACAGCTCTTAATGTAGATTTAAATGAAATAGAAACAATTGCTCATTATACAGCTGCCAAAGAATTTGAACCAGATGTAACTAGTATTGTGGACATCGGTGGGCAAGATATGAAATACATAAAAATGAAAAATGGCGCTATTGATAATATTCTTCTAAATGAAGCTTGTTCTTCTGGATGTGGTTCTTTCATAGAAACTTTTGCGAAAAGCCTTAAAATAGATATTTCTGAATTTGTAAAAGAAGCTATAAAATCCAAACGCCCTGTTGATTTAGGTTCTAGATGTACTGTTTTTATGAATTCTAAAATAAAACAAGCTCAAAAAGAAGGTTATACAGTTGGAGATATTTCAAGTGGGCTATCTTATTCTGTTATAAAAAATGCTATTCAAAAAGTTATGAAAGTTAGAGATACACAAACATTAGGTAATCATATTGTAGTTCAAGGTGGTACATTCTATAATGATGCTGTTCTTAGAGCCTTCGAAAAAATAGTAGGAAAAAATGTTATAAGACCAGATATTGCTGGTTTAATGGGTGCTTATGGAATGGCTTTACTTTGTAAAGAACAATATGAAGCAAATTTTGATATGGAATATCATTCTACTATTTTAAAACAAGATGAACTAGATAAACTTGAAATAAAAATAACACATACACGTTGTAATAATTGTGAAAATCATTGTAAATTAACAATTAATAAATTTAGTAATGGATCAATATATATTTCTGGAAATCGTTGTGAAAAAGGTGCAGGAATCACTGCAAAATCTAAAGATTTACCAAATTTAGTTCAATTTAAATATAATAGAATATTCAATTATGAACCTTTATCTTTAGAAGATGCAAAAAGAGGTGTAATTGGTATTCCTCGTGTTTTAAATATGTATGAAGATTATCCTTTTTGGTTTACTTTTTTAACTAACCTAGGTTTTAGAGTTATTTTATCTGAAAAAAGTAATAGAAATACTTATGAAAAAGGCATGGAATCTATGCCTTCAGAATCTGTATGCTATCCTGCTAAACTATCTCACGGACATATAGAAAGTCTTCTAGAACAAGGAATAAAAACTATTTTTTATCCTTGTATGCCATATTCAAGAAAAGAATATGAAAAAGCTGACAATCATTATAATTGTCCTATTGTAATTTCTTATTCTGAAGTACTTAAAAATAATGTTGAAGGGCTAAAATCTAAAGACATCAAGTTTATAAACCCTTTCTTACCTTTTGATACCAAAAATTTAGTAAAAAAGGTTATGGAATTAGATATTTTTAGTGAATATAATTTTTCTAAGTCAGAACTTATTCTAGCAGCCCAAAAAGCTGAACAAGAATATCAAAAATGTAAGAATGATATAAGAAAAAAAGGACAAGAAACTCTACAATATATGAAAGAAAATAACTTAAAAGGTATTGTTCTTGCCGGCAGACCTTATCATGTAGATCCAGAAATAAATCATGGTATAGATACATTAATAACTTCTCTAGGTCTATGTGTTTTAACTGAAGACAGCGTATCTGATAAAACAGAAGTAAAAAGACCTATACGTGTTGTAGATCAATGGGTATATCATGCTAGATTATACGCAGCTGCTGATTTTGTAGGGAAACAAGATAATTTAGAATTAATTCAATTAAATTCTTTTGGTTGCGGAGTTGATGCTGTAACAACCGATCAGGTTGAGGAAATATTGTCTAGCTATAATAAAATGTATACATTAATAAAAATAGATGAAGTAAATAATCTTGGAGCAGTAAGAATTCGTATTCGTTCTCTTTTAGCAAGTATGAATAAAAGAATTAAAGAGCAGGAAAAAGAAATTAGTTCTGGAGATTATGGAATAAAGAAAAATATTTTTACAAAAGAAATGAGAAAAGATTACACTATTTTAATGCCTCAAATGGCACCTATACATTTTGAATTATTAGAAACTGCTGTTTCTTCTAGTGGATATAATATTAAACTACTAAGAGATTGCACTCCTCATACTGTTGAAACAGGTTTAAAATATGTTAATAATGATGCTTGTTATCCTTCAATTTTAGTAACAGGCCAAATGATTGAAGCATTACAATCAGGCGAATATGATATAAATAAAACTGCTTTAATAATGTCTCAAACAGGTGGTGGATGTAGAGCTACAAATTATATTGGGTTTATAAGAAAAGCTTTAAAAGATGCTGGTTTTCACAATGTTCCTGTTATTTCTTTTAATCTTGTAGGTATGGAAAAAATGCCTGGATTTAAACTTACTATACCTTTATTAGATAGATTGCTAAAAACTGTTATTTATGGCGATTTATTGCAAAAAATGTTAATGAAAAATAGAGCATATGAAGTTAATAAAGGTGAGACACAAAAATTATTTGATAAATGGATGAATAAATGCAAATCTTTATTAAAAAAATGTACAAATAAAGAATTTAAAAATAGCATTTATGAAATTGTAAATGACTTTGAAAAAATTGAACTTGATACTTCCGTAGAAAAACCTAAAGTAGGTATAGTTGGAGAAGTTTTAATAAAATATCACCCTTTTGGAAATAATTTTGTAGCTGATTTATTAGAAAAAGAAGGAGCAGAAGTTATTCTTCCAGACTTTATGGGATTTGCTAAATTCATGGCTACTCATAAAATTACTTTTAATAATTTATTAAACACAAATAAAACATCATCTAAAATTAGCAAAGCAGCTATTAATTTAATTGATATACTAGAAAAAGATGTACGTATAGCTTTATCAAATTCAAAAAAAGGTTATTTACAACCTTGCAATATTTGGCACTTAGAAGATCAAGTAAAAGATGTTCTTTCTATAGGAAATCAAACAGGCGAAGGTTGGTTCTTAACTGCTGAGATGATTGAATATATCGAAAATGGAATTCCAAATATAATATGTGTACAACCTTTTGCTTGCTTACCTAATCATGTTGTTGGAAAAGGCGTGATAAAAACTATTCGTGAAAAATATCCATATGCTAATATATCCCCTGTAGATTATGATCCAGGTGCTAGCGAAACAAATCAAACAAATAGAATAAAATTACTTATGACAGTTGCTAAAGATAATCTAAAAATACAACAAAAAGAAAAACATGCAATTGATATGGAAAATATTGATAGTAAACATTTTGATACAAAAAAAGAGAAGATAACAAATTAAATATTAAAAAATAAGGTGTATAAAAAAATCTCTATCTTTATACTCCTTATTTTTTACTATATATAAAAAATTATAAATTATATTATTGTAAATATAATTTTTTTATTTGATTTCATAAATAATAATTAATAAAATTTTTAGAATTATATGTATTTAATTATTGTATTTATTTTTTTTATTTATTTATTTTTTTTATTTTTTTTTTTTTTTTTTTTTTTTTTTTTTTTTTTT
>CALXAU010000080.1 GCA_944386355.1 uncultured Clostridia bacterium | reverse complement strand
CTACGAACCGAGAGGTCGGGGATTCGAATTCCTCCTGGTGCACCATACTCTCAAGCTAATTTGAGAGTTTTTATTTTTCTCTTTGTAGTGAATATTTTTCCCTTATTCTGACTGCTTTTCCCTTGAAATTGTTCAAAATTTACAAATCATAAGCACTGTTAATTTTAATGCTTATGATTTGTAACTCAAAATTAAATATTATATTGCAAGTTTATTATCAGTTATTTCTGGATTTTCCTCTAAAATCCTTTTCACAATATCATCTTTTATATCAAAAGGAGTAACATAACCTTTCAAAGATTTAGCTTTTTCATGTAATGACGGAATTTTATTGTTTACATATATTTTTGATTTTGCTTTTCCGTTTTTAGCCTCCTGCACCAAGTTGGAAACTGCTGAGTTACCGTCAAATGCAATAACAATAGATTTTCTTCTTTCAAATATTTCATAATTAAAACTTTTATAAATTCCTAACTCTTCTGTTTCTGTGGAAACACAAATTCCGTTTATATCCTTTTTTAATAAACTTTCTTTTTCTTTTTTAGAAACTCTTTTGGGTACTATTGCATCTATTTCTATTTGCTTGTCTAATTTTTTTGCTATATCTATAAGAGCTTTTTCATAACCTTGAACTTTGTGTCCTACTACAAAATATACTTTATTTGTATCTATATTCTCGATTAGTTCAGCTAATATTTTTACCCCTTCTTCTTTCAATTCTGTCTTTCTGTTCTTTGCATTAAAACTTCCTCCAGCAATTACAACAGGAACTTTATTTTCTGGTAATTTAGTTATTTTTTGCTTCAATTCATCTTCAACATTTACACTTTCATTATTAATTCTCATTTCTATATTATATTTTTTACCTTCTTGGACATATTTTTCTTCAAGTTCATAAAATGTTTCCTCAAATGTTTTTCCTTCCATTAATTTTTGAAACTTTTTACTCTTTTCTTTAAAATATTTTTTGCTATGTTCAATTATTCCCTCTTCTACTTCTCTCATTTTTTCAAAATCTTCATCATTTAATTCTAATAAATTATATAAAGCTAATTGTTCATCAATTGTATCTACACCATAAAAACCGCAACCGTCAGTACCTTGAACACATTTTATATTCTCTTTTAAATATGTTTTTAAAGGATGTTTTTTTAATGAGTTTAAATTATTTAGTCTAACATTTGATGTTAATTGAAATTCTAGTATAACTCCTGTTTCTTTCATTTCTTTTATTAATTCTTTTCCCTCTTTAGTATCTAAATCAGCTGTATATAACCCATGTCCTATTCTAAATCTTGGTAATTTTTGTCCTTCTTTTAAACTTGATTTAATACATTCTATTGTATTTGCTACATTATCTCTTAAACTATCATTTTCTCCAGCATGTACTCTTATTGTAAAATCATTATCTTCACATGCAACATATTGAACTAATTCTTCTATTACTGGTCTTATATCTCTTATATCATTTATTTCTTCTCCCATAATATCACTTCCAACTACATAAGGATCTTTTGCTATAGCTTTTAACACATCTAAGTTTTCTCTTAAATAATTTTCACTTGTTTTTTGGTCTTTTATAATTGTAAGTGGCACTCTTCTTAAAGCTACTAAAAATCTAATCATTACACCGGTTTCTTTTTCTACTTTTGGTAAAATTTCATGCATTTCTTTTAAAAATTTTATTGGGTATTCACCTTTTTTTATTAAATTTCTATTTGTTATTTCAACATATTTTATTCCTTGTTTTTCATATTCTCTTGATATCCATAAAATTTTATCTTGAATTATACTGTTATTCTCATAAGGACTTCCCTTTTTAGCATCTTCTAACATTTGATTTACATATTTTTGTACATCTCTTTCTGGAATTCTTTTTATTTTTTCATCTACTAATTCAATTGTATCTTCACTTTTCTTACCTTCACAAAATACATATCTATATAAATATAATTTTTCTAAATTAGTAAAAACTGCTTGCCCGTCCTTTAAAATTGATAAACTTGTCCTTATTTTTGCTATATTTTCTTTTGCATTTTCTATATTATTTAATATAAAATCTGCAAAATTTATAAAAGTATTATCATCAATTCTTCTTGTCAAATATTTACCAGTTAATTCTGAGTCTTCAAATTGTTTTTCTACTATTTTTCTTTGTTCATAAATTTTTTCTTCTTGTTCTTTAGTCATTTTTAAATTCAATTTTTTAATATAGTATAAAGGATATCTCATTTGATGTTTTATTCCTAATGCAATTAATACATCTGGAAATAAATTGGCATTCATATGAGTATGTACATCTGTTCTAAATTTTAACTTTTTAAGTATATATGATTTTATAATAGTTTTTGATATATCTAAACTATAGTTTTTAGTTTGAGACATTAAAGTTTTTGAAATTGCTGGTATTGTCGCTTTTACTTCTATTTTTCCATTTAAATAGATATTAGCAATTTTTATGCCACCAAGTCTAAAAATATATACTTCTTCGTTTTCTGTATTTAAATGTGCTGGTATTACACCTTTTATTATTTTTCTGTCTTCTTCGTTTTTTGTTGTTTCTAAACCACATAATTTTGCTAAATTTGTTATTAAATTTCCTGTATTATGATTAGGAGTTTCTAAAATATACATTATTTCATCTGGCTTTTCTCTAAATAAATTTACTATTATATCTTTTTCTTTATCTAAATAAAAAGTATCTAAATATGTTAAATTTTGCATTTTATCTCTCCTTCTATATAAAAACTTATATGTCATCAATTAATTCGAACTTTTTCGTTTACAAAAAGAAAAGTGTTTTGCACTTTTCCTTTGTCTTACTATTTAAATATTATATCACATAAAATCTAGTTAATCAATAGTTTATGTCAACTTTATAATTTTTATCATAAATTCTAAAACTTTTTATACATTCTTGTCTATCTATTTGTTTTAAAGAAATAAGATTTTTTTCTTTATTTTTTATAAAATCATATATCATATCATCTCTAAAACCTATTTCCCCAGCATCTTCTTTTGTGCAACCATAATACACTTCTTTTATATTCGCCCATATTATTGCAGATAAACACATTGGACAAGGTTCACATGAACTATATAATATATAGTCTTTTAAATCAAAAGTATTTAATTTTTTGCAAGCATTTCTAATTGCAACAATTTCTGCATGTGCTGTTGGATCATTATTTTTTAAAACTTTATTATTCCCTTGAGAAATAATATTTCCATTTTTATCTACTATTACTGCTCCAAAAGGACCTCCCTCTTTATTTTTCATTCCTTCTAAGGCTAAATTATTTGCTTTTTGCATATATGTATTCAAAAAAATCCCTCCTCTTAAAAATTATCATATGCTTTCAAGATTTTTTTATTATAATATTATTCTTTTTTTAATTTATTGTCAATATATTTAAATGAGGTGTTAGTGTTGATTTTAAAAACATTGTTACAATTCACAGCAATAATGATGATATATCTAGCAAAATATATAGCTGTAAATACCAATATAACATCTTTTACTGAGTAAAGAGACAGAGTGGAGGTTATTATGTGGATACAAACTTTTAAAATGAAAACCTTTAAATTTTATTTTTATATATTTATTTGCATTTTAATTTTTTGTTGTATATTATATGGAACTTTTGCAATTAATAGCGAACCTGCAATGGTAGAAGAAAAAGAACAGAAAAAAGACTTTATTAAATGGGTAGATTTCAATGTAACATATGAGGTATTAGAAAAAACTTCAAAATTAGATATCACTTCTCATAATAACGCAGACGATATTCCTTTAAACTGGATTGAACTTTTATCTTGTCTTGCTTGTAAATATGGCGGAAACTTTAAATTGTTTAATCAAAAAGATTTAGACATCATTGTTGAAAAAATACAAAAAGGAACTCCTATTTCTGAAGTAATTGAAAACAATAAGTATTATTCTTATTATTTTGAAAGTTATTCCGCGATTTTAAGCGAATTCATCGGAAATTATTCTATAGAGATATTAAATGAAGACGGAACTAAAGAATATAAAGATTTTTACGGAATAAAAGCTTTTTTACCAATTGCAAAAAATTATAGTTTTAATCATTATAAAGATTTTGGAAATTCCAGATCTTACGGATTTAAAAGAACTCATCTTGGAAATGATTTAATGGGTAACATTGGTACTCCTATTATTGCAGTTGAGTCTGGAACAATTGAAGCTTGTGGCTGGAATCAATATGGTGGTTGGAGAATTGGTATTCGTAGTTTTGATAAAAAAAGGTATTATTATTATGCTCACTTAAGAAAAAATCATCCATATGCTGAAGGTATAGAACTTGGAAAAACTGTTAAAGCAGGAGATGTTATTGGCTATTTAGGTATGACTGGCTATAGCATTAAAGAAAATGTTAATAATATAAATGTTCCTCATCTTCATTTCGGTATGCAATTAATTTTTGATGAGTCTCAGGTGGATAGTCCAAATGAAATTTGGATAGATGTATATAATATTATAGAATTTTTAAGAAAAAATAAATCTGAGGTTTATTTATCTAATACAGAAACAAAAGATTATTCTAGAAAATATAATTTTAAAGAATAATTTAAAATTATATTTTCTTTGTTGAAATTAAAAAATATTTTTTATTACTACTTTTTACCTAATTTTATAGTAATTTGTTTATTAATTTTTCCTCTTGTTATCTTTAATACTACTTCCTCTTCTGGTTTTTTAGAGTAAATATAGCTTTTTAAATCATTCATTGTATTTAAAACTACACCGTCAATACTATTTATTATATCTCCTTCTTTTAGTTCTGTTTTACTAGCAGGTCCATTTCTTGTTATTTTTACAACATATATTCCATTATCAAAATCTGTTAAATTTGAAGATATATATGGTATTACTTGCTTATCATATGCATATATTCCTATAGTAGCTTCCTCAAAACTTCCTGTATCTTTAAAACTTTTTATAATGGGTTTAATTACATTTACTGGAACCGCAAACCCAATACCTTCTGCAGAAGATATTTTTACAGTATTTATCCCTATAACTTCCCCATTTGGATAAATTAAAGGACCTCCACTATTACCTGGATTTATTGTTGCATCTGTTTGTATTAGATCTGTCATAAATGTTTCTTTGTTATTTTCTTCTAATCTTATAGTTCTTTCCTTTGCACTAATAATTCCAGATGTTACTGTTCTTCTAAATTCAAACCCTATAGGATTTCCTATTGCATACACATTTTCTCCGAACTCTAATATTTCCAGAATCTCCTAATTTAGCATATTTTAAATTTTTTGCCTCTATTTTTGTAATCGATAAATCTAAATCTGTATCACTCCAAACAACAAAACCTTCATAATTTTTTCCATTTTCTAAAGTTATATAACATTTACTAAATCTTTCCCCTGTTACATGTGCATTACTTAAAATATATCCGTCCTCTGTTACAATAACTCCTGTTCCTAATCCTAAATCTGTCTCATCGCTTTTTGAAAAAATTGAGCTACCTGTATTTTTTAATTTTGATATACCTACCACACTTTCATTTATTTCTTCAATTGTATCTGCAACATTTTTACTTTCTTTTTCTACGTTTTCCACTTTTTGTTCGTATTCTGTGGATATAGTTTTTTCCGCTTCATATTTCGTATCTTCTACGTCTATTTTGTTATATGTTATGTATGAATAAAATGATATTGCCCATATTATAATTAGAATTGTTAATATTATTATTGTTTTTTTTCTATTGTCTTTTGGATTTCCTTTCATTAGAATCACTCCTTTATATTTTAAGTGTTTCCAGAAAAGAAATTTTTAAACTT
>CALXAU010000079.1 GCA_944386355.1 uncultured Clostridia bacterium | reverse complement strand
AGAACTGATTTAACGGATAATTTACATGAGAAATTTGGATTTAGAACTGACAATGAAATTACAACAACAGCTTCTATAAAAAAATTTTAAAAAATCTAAAAAATTAATCTATGGTACGCACTTTTTTATCAATCTATTAAAGACTGAAACCTTTTAATATCATGGGTTATCAGTCTTTTACTCTTTTACAACTGTCAAATTTGAGATTATATGTATTTGTCAATAGATTTTTTGGAAATTCCAAAAATTACCATTAACATATGTTACAATTTACACAATGTTGGCAGCTTAAGAGTATTATTATTATTTTGAAAACACTGCGTAAGTGACCAAATGAGCATTAGCGAATCCAATAAGTGAATTACATTTTATTGAAAGGGGAATACTTGAAAAAATAGTAATATATAACAAAAACTAGCAAAAATTATTATTTACAATTTAAAAAGCATATGGTATAATTTTTTATGATAAGAGAGGTGGAATATGAATCAAATTTTATCAGTAAGTAATGATACAAAAAAGAAATCAAAAGGTGGAAGAGCAGATATAAAATCAGTATCAAAATTTTTTGCAATTTCAATAATATTATTCGGTATATTTATAATAAGCTCAGCATCATACTCAATGTATAAAAATACAGTTCAGCAAGAAAAAATATTATCAAAACCAGTAATAACAGTTATAAGTAAAACACAAAGTAATATACTATTAAGAGTAAACCATACAGAAAAAATACAAAAAGTGCTATATCATTGGAATAACGAACAAGATATAGAAATAGAAGGAAATAACAGAAATTATATAGAACAAGATTTAGAAGTACCAGTTGGAAAAAATGTGTTATACGTAAAAGCAATAGATATATATGGACAAGAAATAGAATATGAAAATACTTATGAACTAGAAGGTAATATAGATATCAGGTTTGAACAAAGTGAAGAAAATAGTGCTAATATAAAAATAATATTAGAAAGCAGTGATACAATTGCATATATGACATATAGGTGGGATGATGAAGAAGAAAAAAGAGTTGATATAAATGATACAACAAAAGAAGAAACAATAGAACCTCCAAAAGGTTTGCATACACTTACAGTATCTGCCGTTGATGAAAATAATAATACTGTAACCAAAACTCAACAAGTTAAAGGAGTAATTAAACCAAAAGTAGAAGTAACAGCAGACGGAGAAAACTTTAATATGGTAGCAACTGATGAAGAAGGATTAAAAGAACTCAGATTTATACAAAATGGTAAAGGATATAAGATAAGTATAGAAGGAAAAGAGTTCAGTTATTCATTCCCTTTAGTAGAAGGAGAAAATAAGTTAGAAGTAATTGTTATTAACACAAGTGGTGCAGAAGAAACTGTTAGAGTTATGTTCAATAAATAAGTAATTCAAAAATATAACTAAATATAAAACAATATTTAGTTATATTTTTGAAGACTTTTATTTATACAATAGGAAAGTTATACTTTCCTATTGTATAAAAGTCGCTTCGCTCCAATAATTGTACACAATTTTACTTACGTAAAATTGGCACAGAACAAATTTACGGAAAGCCAATGAAAAAATATAAAATTAGTACAAATGTTAAGGCTTTCCGATTTGTTCTATATTAGGCAAGTCATATTAATTTCTCAATATTTAAAATAAATCGCAAACAAATTTATTTCATAAATTTGGAGCAGAATAAATGTACTTAAAAGCCAAAGAGAAAAGTTAAAATTAGTATAAATTTTAAGGCTTTCCAAGTTGTTAAATGATAGGAAATAATATGAAACTGTTCTTTTTTACAACTCAAAGTGAAAATAAATATTAAATACTTAATTAAAAAAAATTCATTTTATATAATTTAAAAAAACAAAATTGCGTAGAAAAATTGTTTCACAATTTTTCGCACAACAAATCTTATAAGTTTTATGCTAGACATTAAATCAATATAATAAATATTAAACAGTAGAAAGAAACTCTATCAAAACTAGATTTGTTCATAAGGGGAAATAATGGAAAATAATTTAATAGAAATTTTAACATATTTTGTAATCTATTCATTTTTAGGCTGGGTAATGGAATCTATCGTTAGATCTATTGCTGAAAAGAAATTGATAAATACTGGATTTTTGCATGGACCATATTGTCCAATTTATGGAGTTGGTGCTCTTATAATGATGTTTTTTCTCCAACAGTTTGAAAATAAAGTAGCAATATTATTTATTGCATCAATTTTGATATTAACAATATGGGAATATATTGTAGGAGTTTTTTTAGAGACAGTATTTAAAACTAAATATTGGGATTATTCCGATCAAAAATTTAATATACAAGGAAGAGTTTGTTTATTAAATTCTATAGCATGGGGAGTATTAGGAGTTATCTTTGTAAAGATATTGCATCCAACTATAGAAAATGTATTAAAAATGATAAATCCTCAAATAATTAAATATTTTACTTATATAGTTTCAACTATTCTATTTACAGATATGATAATAAGTGTTATAAAAATGTTAAATATAAAAACAACACTTGATAAAATAGAAGAATTAAATAAACAGATAAAAGAGAAAATTAAAGAAATAAGAAAAGAAAATAAAATAAAAGAAAAGAAAGACACAATAGACAATATAAAAGAAATAGTAAAAGATTTAAAAAAGAAGAGAAACAGAATTATTTTGAGATTATATAGAAATGTTTATAGATTAAAGAAAGCTTTTCCAGATATTAATACAAAAGAGATTACAGAAATTTTAACTCAGAAAAAAGATTTTATAAAAAGAGAAAAAAATAAGAAAAAGAATATAGCAAAATATAAATCAAATAAAAAACAATAATAAGGAGGATTTTATGCCACAGGAAATCTATATTATAGATGATGACGATTCTTCAATAATAATATTTAGAGAATTATTTAAAGAAGATGTAGATTATAAATTTATAAGTGTAAAAACTGCTCAAATAGATATTGCATTAAAAAATATACCAGCATTAATAGTTATAAATGAAGATGCAATAGATAGAAATGTTGTGGAATTATGTAGACAAATAAGAAAAGATGAAGATAATACAATTACTCCATTAATAGTAGTTTCTTCAAATGACAGCAAAGAACATAGAATTAAAATATTGCAAGAGCAAGTAGAATATTTTATAAAAAAACCAGTAGATGAACAATATTTATACTATACAGTAAAAAATTTAAATAGATTACTTTCAATAAATAGAAGAATAAGTCCTTTAACAGGACTTCCTGGAAATGTACAAATTCATGCAGAATTAAAGAAAAGATTATCTAGTAAAGAAGATTTTTCTGTTCTATACTTTGACTTGGATAATTTTAAATCATATAATGATGTATATGGTTTTTTGAAGGGAGATCAAATTATAAAATATACTGCAGACACAATAGTAAAATGTGTTCATGAGAATGTTGAAGATAATACATTTGTTGGACATGTAGGAGGAGATGATTTAGTTGCAATTATCCCAGGAACTGATTGTGATGAATTGTGTCAAACTATTTTAGCAAATTTTGATTCAAAATTAAAAAGTTTTTTCACAGATGATGATGTAGAGAAAGGATACATAGAAGTTGCAAATAGAAAAGGAATAATAGAACAATTTCCTTTGACATCACTATCAATAGGTGTTGTTATTGCATATGCAGGAAGATTTCACAATATTTTAGAAATTGGAGAAGTAGGTGCACAAGTAAAACATGTTGCAAAATCTGTAATGGGAAGTAGTTATGCAATAGATAAAAGGAAAAGAGTCTAAAAGATAAAAGAACAGGTATTTAATTTTTCTTTCAACCAGATTTGTGCTTTGAGAAAGGAATGATAATAAATATGGAGAATTCTAGTATAGAAGAATTAAAAAATGTAGAATTAGAAATCTTAAAAAATTTCATAGAAATTTGCAATAAATTAAATCTAACATATTATTTGGATTGTGGAACTCTATTAGGAGCAATAAGGCACAAAGGATTTATCCCTTGGGATGATGACATAGATGTAATTATGCCAAGACCAGATTATGATGAATTTATGCAAAAAGCAGGAGAACTATTAAAACCAGAATATTTTCTGCAAAATTATAATACTGACAAACAATTTCAACAAGCTTTTTCAAAAATTAGAGATAGTAGAACAACTTTTATAGAAAAAGAGATAATAAATTTAGATATAAATCATGGAATATATATAGATATTTTTCCTTTAGATGGATATAATCCAGAGAATGAAGAGCAAAACAAAAAAAACGAAGAAAATTTTTATTTATTAAGATTACAAACACAAAGAAGATTTGAAGGATTTAAAATATTACCTGAAAAACAAGAAAAATTTAAAATATCTGATAAAAAATATGGGAAAATGACTAATTATGAATTAAATATAGAAAAAGAAAAAATAGCTAAACAATATGATTATGATAAATGTAAATATGTTAAATCATATTATTCAGATTTTGCTGATAATACTCCAATACCAAAAGAAATATTTGAAAAAGGAGAATTAAAGCCTTTTGAAAGTATCATGGCAAATGTACCCCAAGGATATGATGAGTATTTAGAAAGATTATATGGAGACTATATGAAGCTTCCACCTTTAGAAAAGAGAGTTTCAAATCATAATGCTAAAGCAATAGATGTGAATAAATCATATAAAGAATATATTAACAAGTGATAAGTTATATTAGACTTTATAAGTAAAGCAAAGAGCTCATATCAAAGAGACAAATTTTAAGGAAAAATAAGGAGAAAAATCTAAAAAGAATTAAATTTTGGTGGCTCGCAAACTTTATTTGAAATTTAATCAATGTACAATTGTATTCATAATAAATTTCAAATTTGTTTTGATTTACCAAAATTTAATTCTTTTCCAATTAGATGTACATTTTTAGAAAGGGATGAGACTAAATATGGATATAACTATAGATGTTGAGAACTATAAATTAAATATAAGAGTGGGTGGAATTCTAATACATAAAAATAAAATATTGACTCACAAAAATATCAATAAAGAACATTATGCTTTACCAGGTGGAAGAGTGCAAATAGGAGAAAATTCAGAAGATGCTATAAAAAGAGAAATGCAAGAAGAATTAGGAAAAAATGTAGAAATACTTGATTACATTGGAACAATAGAAAATTTTTTTGAAATGGGAAATATACAATATCATGAAATATGCTTTCTATATAAAATAGAATTTGAAGATAAAAAAGATATAGAAATTGATTATACTATGCATAATTTGGAAGGAAAAAAATATCTACAATATGAATGGATTGATTTAAGCAAAATAGAACAATATAATATTTTACCGAAATGCTTGAAAGAAATATTTAAATCTAATGACTTTCCAATACATAAAATTAATAATGAATTAGGAGAGGTAAAAAGCTCTTTAGTAAAACTTGTAGATTAAGATAAAATGTTAAAAAAGGTGAAATATGTTAAAAATATATAATATAAAAGATAAACAAGAATATATAAAAGAGGTAGCAATACTTACTCAAAAGCAATGGGGAAAAAAGAATTTATCAGAAGAAGAACTAAAAAATAAAATTACTAAAAAAATAGAAAAAATTAAAAATTCATTTGAAAAAGAATTATACTGCAAATTAATTTTATTAGAAGGAAAAAAATTAATTGGTTTTATATCTATATTTCCAACAGACGGAGAAGAGAGAAAAGATTTATGGCCTTGGTATTCAACAATGTATGTAAAAAAAGAATATAGAGGTTATGGATATTCTAAGATACTAAATAATGCAATATTGACTGAAGCAAAGAAGAGAAAAATCAAAAGATTATATTTAAAAACAAAATTAGAAAATTTTTATGAAAAGTTTGGAGCAAAATATATAAATAAATTATCAAATGGAGAAAAGCTATATTATATAGAAATATAAAAATA
>CALXAU010000078.1 GCA_944386355.1 uncultured Clostridia bacterium | reverse complement strand
TTTATATACTTTTTTCCAGTCTTTGATATTTATATCAACAATTTGTTCAATATCTTCATATTTTACTTTTCTAATTACTAATTTATTATTTAAATTTTCTTTTCTATTATATTTTAATAGTTCCATTTAATACTCCTTTATATTTTTTCTTATTTTATCATATTTTTTAATAATTTCATATACCTTTTAATCTTTTTATAAAATAAAACAATGATATTTTAAATTCATATAAATCTTAACAATATCATTGTTTTAAATATTAAAAAAATCCTAAAATAACTTGTTTTTAATTTCTATCATAAAAGTAATTGTTACCATGCACAATTCATAGTGAATGCCACTTTATTATCTTTAGTATCTACATTATATATGGGAAGTAATTTATCTATACCAGAAGAAGTTGCAATAGAATTTTCATCTGAGGAAATAATAAAATTGGCTGTTAAAAAAAGTATTATAACAGTAAATATAGAAACTAAAAAAGCATATATTTTATCTTTATTGATTACAAAAAACATAAAAAAACCTCCCTGTATAAACATATTATATTCTGTAAAAAAAACTTTATGATTGACTTTGTCAAGCAAAGGAAAAATTAATCGATAATAATTATTATAATTACCGATTAAAAAAATTTAAAATTAAAAAAGTACACTCTTTACTTGACAGTATTGATTGAATATTGATGATATAAAAATAATTATGTTATAATTAGCATAATTAATAGAAATAAATTAGATATATAATTTAGAAGGAGTGTTATCTTATGGAATTATTAGATATTTTAGATGAATTTGGAAACTATACAGGAAAAATAGAAGAAAGAAAAGTAGTACACGATAAAGGTTTATGGCATATACATGTAGGAGTATGGATAATGAATGAAAAAGGAGAGTTATTATTTCAACAAAGGTCTATGGAAAAGAAAATAAACCCTGGAAAATGGACAAGGACAGGAGGACATGTAGATAGTGGAGAAACTCCGTTAGAGGCAATTCAAAGAGAAGTATTAGAAGAAATAGGAGTAAAAATCCCATTAGAAAATTTTAAATTAATAAAGACCACCAAAGAAGAAATATATATTCCAAAATATGATGTAATTAATCGACATTTTATTTATAGTTATTTTGCAAAAGTTAATTATAAATTAGAAGATTATTCTATGCAGAAAGAAGAAGTTATTGATTTAAAATATATAACAATTGAGGAAATGGAAAAAGCTTATAATAATAAAGATGAGAAATACTCATTTATAAAGTGGAAAAATGCAGATAATTTAATAGAACAATTAAAAGAATTGAGAGATAGTATTTAAGTAATACTTTTTAACTTATTTTGTTAAACTTTTAGTTTGCAGTTACAATTTACAGTTGCTCTTATTTTTTGTGTATTGGTAAATGATATTTTTAGTAATCCACATTAAAGAAAATGTAATTCACATATGTTCAAACATTTTTATAAAGATCCTCACAATATGTTTCAAAAAATATATATCATTTTTATAGCTGTGAATGTAACAAACTGTAACCTAGACAAAGTGAAAATATAATTTTATATTGATAATTTAATAAAAAAAAGATATAATACAAATATAAAAATAGAAGATTGAAAAATAATTTAAATTTTGAATTGTAAAACTAAATTTGAAATTATTGTCATAGAAACAAGTAAGATTAATTAAATTTAAATTTATTTTCCTACCTAAAATTTAATTCTTTTTCAATCATATAAAGAAAGGAATGTGAATAAAAATGAAAAACAAAATAACAGTAAAAGCATGTAAATCATGTAATGCCGTAATAAAAATTTTAAACTGTGGAAATAACGAAAACTGTGAAATTAAATGTTGTGGAGAAGAAATGAAAGAATTAATTCCAAACTCAGTTGATGCAGCAGTAGAAAAACATGTTCCAACATATGAAAAAGTAGAAGACGAAATTTACGTAAAAGTAAATCATGTAATGGAAAAAGAACACTATATAGAATGGATAAGTTTAGTACATGATAATAAAGAATATAGTGTAACATTATATCCAGAGCAAAATGCAGAGGTAAGATTTCCATATATTCCAGGTTCTACAATATATTCATACTGCAATAAACATGGTTTATGGAAAAAAGAAGTTGAATAATATAATTCAAAAGCAAAAATTTTTTTTAAATTAATTAAAAAATAAATTAAGTTAAGTAAAAAGGTTGGTATATTAATATTTTACACTAAAAACGTACTCATGAGGTAATAATGTGAGTAGTTATCTTTAAAAATATTAATATGCCAACCTTTTTAATCTATTAAAGCATAAATAGTTGAGAAATCTAATTTTTATTGAAATAACTAGTACAAATAACATAAAATCTATTGCAATATTATATAATTAAATATATAATTAAGAAAATTTTAATAATATTCGAGAAAGCCTATAAAGAGGTGAATTTAATGAATAAAACAAAAAGAAAAATTTTTGAAACATCAATGAAATTATTTGCACAAAAAGGTTATGATGCAACAAGCATAGAAGAAATAACGGCAACAGTTGGTGTAGCAAAGGGAACACTATACTATCATTTTTCAAGTAAAGAAGAAATTTTTAATTTTTTAATAGAAGAAGGAATGAAATTACTTCAAAATAGTATAGAAATAAAAACGGCAAAATTGCCAAACTATATAGATAAAATAAAAGCAATAGTATTAATACAATTAAAAATAATAGTAAAATATGAAGATTTAATAACAATTTTGTTAAGTCAATTTTGGGGAAATGAAACAAGAAATCAAATGTGCAAAAAACATATATATCACTATATAGCAACAATTGAAGCAATAGTCAGAGAAGGTATAGAAAAAAAAGAAATAAAAAATGGAAATCCTAAAGTAATAGCATCAGAAATATATGGATTAATTTGTTCAAGCTTAATATATAAATTAAGAGATGAAAAAGATATAGATGTTATGAAATTATATAAAGAATTAGAAGCTACAGTAATTGAAGGATTAAAAATAAAGTAAAGGAGATATGAAGCGTGAGACAACCTATATATAATTTTATGGAATTTAAAGATATAAAAGATATGTTGCAAAAAACTAAAACATTATATGCAGATAGACCAGCATATATCTTTAAAACAGATAAAGAGGGAGTATTCAACCAAATAACGCATAAAGAACTTCGAGATGAGGTTGATTATCTTGGAACACAATTAATAAATATGGGATTAAAAAATAAGAGAATTGCAGTAATAGGAGAAAACAGATATGAATGGGGAGTTGCATATCTTGCAATAGTTACAGGAACAGGTGTTGTTGTGCCATTAGATAAAGCACTTCCTAGTAATGAAATAGAAAATTTAATTATACGTTCAGAAGTTGAAGCAATTTTTTATTCAAAAAAATATGATGATATAATGGAAGAATTAAAAGAAAAAAATAATACAAAGATAAAATACTTTATTTCAATGGATTTAGAAGAAAATAGTAATAATATATATTCACAAAAACAGTTAACTAAGCAAGGAAAGAAATTAATAGAAGAAGGAAATAGAGAATTTATTGATGCAGAAATAGATAGTGAAAAAATGGGAATAATGCTGTTTACATCTGGAACTACATCAACTTCAAAAGCAGTAATGCTTTCTCATAAAAATATAGTAAGTAATATAATGGACATAACATCAGTTATTAAAGTAACAGATAAAGATAGATTTTTATCATTCTTACCATTACATCATACATTCGAAAGTACAGTAGGATTTTTATTCCCTATTTCAAGAGGAGGAGCAATAGCTTTTTGTGAAGGTATTAGACATATAGCTGATAACATAAAAGAATATAAAATTACAGCAATGATTTCTGTACCTATATTATTTGAAAATATGTATAAAAGAATAATAAAACAAATGGAGAAAAAAGGAAAACTTGAAACAGCAAAAAAAGGAATAAAAATAAGCAACTTTTTATTAAAGTTTGGAATTGACATTAGAAAGAAAATTTTCAAAGAAATTCACGAAAATCTAGGAGGAAATTTAAGATTACTTGTTGCAGGAGGTGCTGCAATGGATTCAGAAGCTGAAAAAGGCTTTAATGATTTAGGTCTTACAATGTATCAGGGATATGGACTTACAGAAACCTCACCAGTAGTATCTGCCGAAGATGATAAATATAGAAAAATAGGATCTATTGGAAAAGCATTTCCAAGCTTAGATGTAAAAATAGATAATCCAAATGAAGAAGGAATAGGAGAATTATTAGTTAAAGGACCTACAACAATGCTTGGATATTATAATAATGAAGAAGCAACAAAAGAAACAATCCAAGAAGACGGTTGGTTACATACAGGTGATTTAGCTAAAATAGATAAACAAGGTTACATTTTCATAACAGGTAGAAAAAAATATGTAATAGTCTTAAAAAATGGAAAAAATATTTATCCAGAAGAACTAGAGGCTTTGATAAATAAAATAGAAGGGATAAAAGAAAGTTTTGTTTATGGTAGACCAGAAGATGACGGAGATTACAAAATTTGTTGTAAGGTAGTATATGATAAGGAATTAATAAAAGAAATATATAATGTAGAAGATAAAAACGAAATAAAGGACTTGATTTGGAAAGAGATTAAAAAGATTAATAAAACAATGCCACCATATAAATATATTAGGGATATAATAGTGACAGATGAGGAACTAATAAAAACAACAACTCAAAAAATAAAGAGGCATGAAGAAATGAAAACGGTTACATAAAAGTGTAACACAATTGTAATATAATTGTAACAAAAATGTAATATAAAATTAAAAAAAGTCTCTTGTAGTTTTAAAAATAATCATGTATAATAAGAAATAGAGATAAGTTAAACATGCGTAGGATAAAGGAGGGAGTTTACAATTGTCTAGATCTGGCATAGTAAACGTGAGAATGGTAATCACGGAAGAAAAAATAATGTCGAATATTGATAAAATTCAAAAATTAATAAATCCAAAAAGCAAGAAGCAGATAATACAATTAGAAGATGATTTATATTTTAAAGATTTAGTTGATTCTGTAAAAACATATTTAATAGAATATCCAAAAAAGAAGAACTTTCCAGCTGATGTTTATAAGGCAGCATATGGATTAGTGGAATTTGCAACAAATCAATTCGAAGAGAATACAAAAAGAATAGAAGAATTGATAAGACAAAGAGAACAAAATATAGCATTAGCTAATAATTTAAAAGAATTAATAGATATTGTAGATAATAAAGAAAAAGATTGGAAAGAAAAAGTAAAAGAATCAGAAGAAACTTTTGCAGAGGATATTATCGAAACTTTAAATATATTAGGAAAATGTAAAGGCAAAAAATCTCAGAATTATCAAGATTCAATGAAACTATTAAAAGCAAGAGTAAATAATCTAGAGGCAAATTTACATATTGAAATAGATATGGAAAGAATAGAAGATCGCTCTAAAGCATTGAGCTATATAGGCATAGAAATAGCAGATGCATTAAAATCAATACCTACTCCTGCAGAAGACAATAATACTGTTGTAGAGCAAAATGTTGAGCAATACGAAGAACAACAAATACAACAACAAGAATACATACAACAAACTACATTTGAAGTAAAACCAAGTTTATGGCAAAGAATTAAAAATAGTAAAATAGTAAGAGCAATAAAATATGTAATGAAGATAAGAGTTGTATTAGAGCTTCCTGAAGCTTTACCAGAAGCAAATGGAAATATTCAAAATCAAAATTAATTTTATCAACATATAAAAAAATAATCATGTTATATTAAAAGACCTTAAATAATTTTTTAGGGTCTTTTGTGATTGGTTTAAAACCTAAAATTTCTCCAATTGTGTTACAATTAACAGCAATAATAATGATATGTATATATTTTGAAGTTATTGTGGGAATCTTTCTAGAAAATGTTTGAACATTTGCTAATATACAAAATATAAGTACAGCTGTGAATATTAACCCGAATACATTTGCAATTAATGTATAAAAATTCCTATAATTGACAAAAATAAGCTTTAGTAGTATAATTGTTTTGTTATTGCTTAAAGTAAGCAAAGATGAGATTTTATTTAATAACAAGTGTTAGGCTTGAAATCTAAAAAGAGAATAAAGAGAAAAATGCCAAATAAAGAAAAATAAATGGACGGAAAATAAAATATTTATA
>CALXAU010000077.1 GCA_944386355.1 uncultured Clostridia bacterium | reverse complement strand
TATATTTTTGTGTATAAAAAAGTAAAGTGTATAAGTTTTTGGTACCTTTAACTTACACACTTTATTTTACACTATCAAAAACTTCTTATGCTACTTTTATTTTAGCATAAAAAGATTTGTTTATTATAATTATTACCTTTATTTGATTTATTACGTTCAGCATTATTTGATTCTGGGATCAGTGTTCCTTCAGGTCCTACTACCTTTAAATCTTTTAATCCTTTATCTTCTTCACTATATTTCTTGTTAATAAATTGATTAAAATCTGGTAATTTCAAATATTTCCAATAAACTTCTTTTATAAAATCAATGTTGTTTTTTAAATTATCTGAAACATTATCTTTGTTTTCTGATAAACTATTCATAGTATATTTAAGTAGTACATAAATTTCATAATAATTATTATAATCTTCTTTTAGTTTCAAATACTCTTTTATTTTTATAAATTTATCAATTAATGTAGTTCTTTCCATTTTATCTGTTAGTTCAGGAATTTTATTTTCTTCCAAATATTGTATTAAAGTATTTAACATATTTTTATAAAAATTTATATTTGTTCTATTACTTAAAGTTTCTATTAAGCTATTATAAGAAATATCTCCAACATCCATATTACCTAAATTTATACTATATAAATAATTTCTTTCTTCTTTTGTTAGATCAGATTCTTGTTTATCTAAAATATCTCTAAATTTATTTGCCTGCATTTCTCTATAATATTTTTTATAAAAGCATTTTAATATAATAATATTTTTATTTTTTTCTTCATTACTACAACTTTTATCTTGTATTTCTTCAATTAAAAATCTTATTTTTTGCTTTGCTTTTTCAAATTCATTAAGTATTTTCTCACAAATTTCTAACTTCATTTTTTTGTCTGTTGGAAAAAATGACCATAATTGTTCTATCAAATATTCTTTATAAGTTATTTTTCCAGCATTATATTCATCTTTGTTATATTCTCTTATTTCTTTTGTATTTCCAATTGTATCAATTATTGATTTATTTTTTTCTTTTGTTATAGCTTCGTTTGTTTCTTGAATTATCATATTAAAATATTTTAACAGACTATTATATATTTGAATATATTTTTCATCATACTTTTCTTTATTTTGCAAGTTTTTTCTCCTTTTTTCTTTTAGTTATAATTATATTTTTTATTTAATAATTTCGTTATTTTTTTCTATTTTACTTAAATATTTTAAATATTTTTTCCATATTCTTAAATTTTCATATTTTGAATACATTGCATCTAATCTATTTCTACAATCTTCTATATCTTCCACATATGAATTTGCTATATCTAATTGCAAGATATATTTTATCTTCCATAAATTTTCTCTATCTTTTTGAATATTATCTTCGTTTAATAAATTATCTTTATGTGATATGTTTGAAGTTTTATTTTTTAGCATTTTATTTATAGGTATTGTTTTAAATCTACTTTTTAATTTTTTTATCTTCCCTCTATTTCCTAAATCTTTATAAAACTTTAAATATTGGAAGAAACCTAATAATTTATTTATTTTTTCTATATCTTTTGGTTGAGGTTTAGGTTCTTTAGTTTTTGTCTTATTACTGTTTGGAGAAAATCTTATTTCTAATGGAGAATTTTGCATAATAATACTCCAAAATAAATCTACTAATTTACTTTCTCTCCATTTATATATTAGTTCTTCTAATTCTTTATAATAAAATTGTCTTTCTGTACTTTTAATATTATCTTTTAATTTTATTTCATGTATAAATTTTATATCTTCTTTTAAAGTTCTTATTTCAACTGTTAACTTTGATAAATTATGATTTGTCCATTCTGTACCTTTTAATCTTATTGCAACATCTTTAATTCTTGAAGCTGTTCCGTTAGTATAAAAGTTGACTAAATTATAAATTCCCAGTATTTGATTAATATACCCTATATATTTATTCATTAAATCACCCTTTAGTATTATACCATTTTATGTAAATTTTTTCAATATGATATTTTACATAATTAGCGTTAGCAGATGCAATTGAGCAACTTGCATACTAGTTTTTTTAATTCTGGAAGTTGTAACACCCAAAGTGTAAAAAATGACTATAATAATCTTAAGTTGATAGCATTGACTGTTTACTAGTATATATAATTAATACCACCAGCTCATAGTATTTCTTCATATAAGCGGTGGTAAATTTTTGTAACTTACTTTTATAATAATATTATAAATGTGTTACTCTAGCTTTTATTTCTTTTGTCTTTCCGACATTCCAGAAGTTTTCTCCTAAATATCCACAAGTTCTTCTAGTAACATTCATTTTGTTTTTATCTTTATTTCCACAATTAGGACATTCCCATTGTAATTCATCATTAATCTTAATTTCTCCACTAAAACCACATACATGGCAATAGTCTGATTTTGTATTAAATTCTGCATATTGAATTTTATCATATATAAATTTTACAACTGCTTCTAAAGCTAATAAATTATGTTCCATATTAGGTATTTCTATATATGATATTGCTCCTCCAGAAGAAATTTGTTGGAATTCGCTTTCAAAAGCTAATTTTTCAAAAGCATCTATTTTTTCTCTTACATCTACATGATAAGAATTTGTATAATATCCTTTGTCTGTTACATCTTTGATTACTCCAAATTTTTCTTTATCTATTTTTGCAAATCTATAACATAAGCTTTCTGCTGGAGTACCATATAGACCAAAGCCAATGCCTGTTTTTGCTTTCCAATCATCTGTAGCTTTTTTTAATCTTTTCATTACTTTAATTGCAAAGTCATGTCCTTCCTCAGTTGTATGAGATACTCCTTTCATTAGTTTTGTCATTTCGTATATTCCAATATATCCTAGAGATATAGTAGAATATCCGTCTTTTAACAATTTATCTATTTTTTCTCCTGGCTTTAACCTTGCAATTGCACCATATTTCCAGTGTATTGGACTTACTTCTGCTGATGTTCCAAGTAATGCATAATGTCTGCACATTAAAGCTTCATAACATAGTTCTAATCTTTCATCTAATAACTCCCAGAATTTTTTTTCGTCTCCGTCTGCTATAATTGCAATTTGAGGTAAATTTATACTTACTACTCCTTGATTAAATCTACCTTCAAATTTATAATTTCCTTTTTCGTCTTTCCAAGGAGATAAGAAACTTCTACATCCCATTGGGCTAAATACGTTGCCTTCATAGTTTTCGCGCATTTTTTTTGCAGAGATATAATCTGGATATAATCTTTTAGCTGAACATTTAACTGCAAGTTTAGTTAAGTAATCATATTCTCCACCTCTTAAACAATTGTGTTCATCTAAAACATATATAAGTTTTGGAAATGCTGGTGTAACATATACTCCTTTTTCATTTTTTATTCCTTGTATTCTTTGTTTTAATATTTCTTCTATTATCATTGCATTTTCTTTAATATATGGATCATCTTTTTTCAAGTTTAGAAATATTGTTACAAAAGGAGATTGTCCATTTGTTGTCATTAAAGTATTTATTTGATATTGAATTGTTTGTACACCTGCTGAAAGTTCTGCTTTTACTCTTTTTTCTACAAGACTTTCAATCATTTCACTTGAAAGGTCATTTTCATATTCTTCTTGTAATTCTTTTTTAAATTTATTGTAGCTTTTTCTTAAATATTTTCCTAAATGGCTTATATCTACAGATTGTCCTCCATATTGGCTACTAGCAACTGCTGCAATAATCTGTGTCATAACAGTACACGCAACTTGAAAACTTTTTGGTGATTCTATTAATTTGCCATGCATTACAGTTCCATTGTCTAGCATGTCTCCTATATTTATTAAGCAACAATTAAATATTGGTTGTAAGAAATAATCTGCATCATGAAAATGTAAAACTCCTTCTTCATGTGCTTTTGTTACTTTCTCTGGTAATAAAATTCTTTTTGTTAAATCTTTTGACACTTCTCCTGCAATTAAATCTCTTTGTGTTGAAGCTACCACTGCATTTTTATTTGAATTTTCTTCCATAACATCTTTGTTTGTTGATCTTATTAAACCTAAAATTGATTCATCTGTTGTATTTTGTTTTCTTACAAGTGCTCTTGTATAACGATATACTATATATCTTTTTGCTAATTCATATTTTTGTATTTCCATTAGTTTTTGTTCAATAATATCTTGTATATCTTCTACCAAAATTCTTTTTTTATCTAATTCTTCTATATATTTAATAATATTTTTTATATCTTGCTTACTAGCTCTTTCTCTTGGTTTTACCTCTTTGTTTGCTTTTTCAATAGCTATTTCAATTTTTTCTCTATCATAATCTACTGCTCTTCCGTCTCTTTTTATTACTTTCATAATTTCTAATCATTCCTTTCTAAGGGCACAAACTAGTCGAATAAGAATTAATTATTTATTTTCAACCCATATCCCCTTTTTTAATTTTTACAAAATAATTACTCTTCACAGCTTTACTTATTTTTTACACCTTTGAAATAATATATTTATTTATATTATTTCAAAAGTTGTGATTTGTAATAATCTTTAACTATTATACAAAACTTTTTAATCTTTTCTGTTGCAAATGCAACTTATTATGTGTAAATTTAAATAAAACTCTATTATTGTCGATTTTTTGTTACCTAAAAATAAATATTACATTTTTATTACAAAACATTGTTGCAAAAGCAACATTTTTGATGTATACTGTGAATTATAATTATACTATTTATGGATTTTATATATCTTGCTAGAAAGGAATTGATTTTACATGGATATTGATATTTCTTCCTTTATAACAGATTTTTCAAATTGCTGTTCTAAAGTTCAAACAAAATTTTTCAAAAAAGGAGAAGTAATTACAAGTTATATAAATAAAAGAAATCAATTTTGTATTTTAATTAAGGGAAAAGCAGATTTGCTTAGATATGATTTTAATGGAAATAGAACTATTGTAGAACATTTTTCAAACAATGATATTTTTGGAGAGGTTTTTTATATTATTTCTACAAATAACGAATTATTAGTTGAGGCAAAGTCCAATTGTGAAGTTTTGTTTTTTATATATAATGATATTCATAAAAAGTGTAAAATTAATTGCAAATTTCATGAATCTGTAGCTGAAATTTTACCTGAACTAATATTAAATAAAATTATGGATTTAAATATGAGAATAGAACTTTTGTCTAAACGAACAACTAGAGAAAAATTATTATCATATTTTAATATTATTTCTAGTCAAAAATTAACCAAAAGTTTTATTCTACCTTTTTCTTTAACAGATTTAGCTGATTTTTTAAGTGTTGATAGAAGTGCAATGATGAGGGAACTTAAATTGCTTAAAGATGATAATTTTATAAAAAAAGAAGGAAATAGAATAACTCTATTATATTAATAGAGTTATTCTACTTTTCCTTTATCTATATTTCCTTTTTGTTTTACTATTGGTACTTCATTCCAAGTTGCTTCAGAGCCTGTTGTAACTTGTATATCATCTACAGTAACAGTATTTTTTAAAAAAATTATTGGTCTTACTGCAAGTCCTATTTCATTAATCTGGCCTACAGTTACAAATGTTGCACCTGCTCCTTTTGATACCATTCCATTATATACTACTCCATTTCCATACGATGCAAAAGGATTCATTGTTTGTACACCCTTTGATTTTGCCAGCCAATAACTTTTTGATGCATTAGTAGAAGTAGTACTATCAAACAGCACATTATATATAGGACTATCTTGTTCAATTATATCAGCAGTTGTATGCATATACATATATAAGCTTCCTGGTATTGTTTCTCCTACATGCTTAGTCTCTAATTTTTGAATTTCAGGATCATTTTGAAATTCTTTTTTCAAATAATTTTCTATTGCATAATCTGTTGACTGATATTCATAAGATGTTCCAAAGTAACTTGTAAATGGTAATGCTGTTTTACTAGGATCATTTGTTTTATACATTTTATTACTATCTTCATCAACAGTTAAACCTAATACAAAATTTATATCTTCTATTGTCATACTTCTAGTTTCACTTGCAAATTCACTATTATGATATATACTACATATATTATCTAATATTTCATCAGAAAAATAATATCCTTCTACACCTACTAAGTGTAAATATGGATCATTTCCGTCTCTTCTAATTGGACTTCCTGATGTAATTAATAATTCTGTACCGTCTTTATTTAATCCTAACACTCTCCATGTAGTATCCATATTTGTTTTATAAGTTTGTTCTTCACTATAACCTGATTTAGTAGCATCTATAGAAGCTGTTTTAATCGATGAAGGTTTATATGTTACATAATCACCTATTTTAATTTCTCCATTGTTAAAAGCTTCTACCAAAGTTTTTGATGCTTTGTAAAAAACTATTGTTCTGTTATAGGAAAAATCGAAGATTTTCCTATAACAGCAATTAATGCACACAATTTTACTTGCGTAAAATTGG
>CALXAU010000076.1 GCA_944386355.1 uncultured Clostridia bacterium | reverse complement strand
AATATTATTTGGCAAAACATAGCTGGGGTTTAACAATCTGGGTCTTGCCTGCAAAATATTAATATATCAATACTTTTAAGTAATAAGAAGTGAAAAACCATTAACTAGTAATAAAGCAAAATTAATTTTTTACCAAACCACTTGTGTAATTAGCAAATAACCTATATAATATAAGGCAAAGAAAGAAGGAGTGAGCATATGACATTTATTGAAGAAGTAAAAGAAAGAGCAAGAAAAAGTATAAAAACAATTATATTACCAGAAGCAGAAGACATACGTATATTAGAAGCAACACAAACAATACTAAAAGAAAAATTTGCTAATATTATACTAATAGGAAAAGAAGAAGAAATATTAAAAAAAGCTAAGGAAAATAATTTAGATATAGCAAATGCTGAAATCATAAATCCAGAAACATCTGCTAAGAGAAAAGAATATTCAAAAATATTATATGAATTAAGAAAAAACAAAGGAATGACAGAAGAACAAGCAGATAAACTTATACTAGATCCAGTATATTTTGGAATGGTTATGGTAAAAGATGAAGAAACAGAAGCAGATGGATTAGTTTCAGGAGCAATACATTCTACATCAGATACACTAAGACCAGCATTACAAATATTAAAAACAGCAAAAGGTACTAAATTAGTTTCCGCTTTTTTTGTAATGGTTGTGCCTGATTGCACATATGGAGAAAATGGGACTTTTATCTTTGCAGATAGTGGTTTAAATGAAAATCCAGGAGTATTAGCTTTATCTGAAATAGCTATTTCATCTGCAAAAAGTTTCAAACAATTAGTACAAAAAGAACCAAAAATAGCAATGCTTTCATATTCTACAAAAGGAAGTGCAAAATCTGATTTAACACAAAAAGTAATTGATGCAACAAATCAAGTAAAAAAGAATGCACCTGAATTGTTAGTAGACGGAGAATTGCAATTAGATGCTGCAATAATTCCAGAAATAGCTGCTAGTAAAGCGCCAGATAGTCCTTTAAAAGGCGAGGCAAATGTATTAGTATTTCCTAATTTAGATTGTGGAAATATTGGATATAAATTAGTGCAGAGATTAGCAAAAGCAGAAGCATATGGGCCTTTATGTCAAGGAATTTCAAAACCTGTAAATGATTTATCTAGGGGCTGTAGTAGTAAAGATATTGTAGGAGTTGTAGCAATTACAGCATTACAAGCACAGTTTAATATATAATTTAAGCAATAATATATTTTTATACATTTTTAATATAAAATTATAAAGGTTTATAGGTAGCCTTAAAGACCTAAATTTAGTACAAGGAGGATTTAAATTGAAAATATTAGTATTAAACTCTGGTAGTTCATCATTAAAATATCAAGTAATTGATATGGAAACAGAAGAAATGGTAGTAAAAGGAAATTACGAACGTATAGGGCAACAAAATTCATTCTTAACACATAAAGTAAATGGAATAAAACACAAATTTGAGCATCCAGTAAAAAATCATGAAAAAGCAATAAAATTTGTAATAAACAGACTTCTTAGTAAACAGTATGGGGTTATAAAAGACTTAAAAGAGTTAAGTGCCATAGGACATAGAGTGGTACATGGAGGAGAAAAGTTCAGTAATGCAGTATTAATTACAGATGAAGTTATAGAAGAAATAAGAAAATGTTCAGAATTAGCACCACTTCACAACCCAGCGGCAATTTTAGGAATAGAAGCATGTAGAAAAGTAGTACCAAACATGCCAATGGTAGCAGTATTTGATACAGCATTTCACCAAACAATTCCAAAAGAAAGATATATATATCCAATACCTTATGAATATTATGAAAAAGACGGAATAAGAAAATATGGTTTTCATGGTACATCACATCAATATGTATCTAGAAGAATAGCAGAATTACTAAATAAAGATATAAAAGATTTAAAAATTGTAAGTTGCCATTTAGGTCAAGGAGCAAGTATTTGTGCTATACAAAATGGTAAATCTGTTGAAACAAGTATGGGATTAACTCCAATGCGGAGGAATTACAATGGGAACAAGAAGTGGAGATTTAGATCCTTCTGTTGTAACATATATAATGAAGAAAAAAAAACTTTCATCAGATGAAATGGAGAATATTTTAAATAAAGAATCAGGAGTATATGGAATATCTGGTATATCTGTAGACTTTAGAGATATAGAAAATGAAGCTATAGCAGGTGGAGAAGAAGCAATACTTGCACTTGACATATATCATTATATAATATCATCATATATTGCAAAATGTGCTGTAGCCATGAATGGAATAGATGTAATAACATTTACAGCAGGGGTGGGCGAAAAAGGTCCAATATCAAGAAAAGCAATTTGTGATAGCTTGAAATTTTTTGGTGTTAAACTAGATGACGAATTAAATGATGTAAAAGGAGAAGAAAGAGAAATTTCAGCAAAAGACTCTAAAGTAAAAGTATGGATTGTTCCAACAAATGAAGAGTTAATGATAGCAAAAGAGACAAAAGAAATTATTACAAATAAGGATTAAGAAATAATTATATTAATAGAACTATAAAAAGGAAGAAAAGGTATTAAGGTTGAAAAATAATTACACTTTTTACTGTGTCAAATTTTATTCTTTTACGACCAAATTAGTAAAGAAAGGTAGATTTTAATTATGAAAATTTTAGTATTAAACTGTGGAAGTTCATCACTTAAATATCAATTAATAAACATAGAAACAGAAGAAGTATTAGCATCTGGAAAATATGAAAGAATTGGCGAAGACGAAGCATTTATAACACATAAAGTAAATGATAAAAAAATAGAAATAAAACATCCAGCAAAAACTCACGAAGAAGCTATTGATTTTACATTAAAGCAATTAGTAAATCCAGAATATAAAGTAATAGACAATTTAGATGAAATTGAAGCAATTGGACATAGACTTGTACATGGTGGAGAAAAAATTACGCAATCAGTTATTATTGATGATAAAGTAGTAGAAGTTCTAAAAGAATATACAGATTTAGCACCACTTCATAATCCAGCAGGAATAATAGGAATAGAAGCATGTAAAAAAGTAATGCCAGGAAAACCAATGGTAGGAGTATTTGATACAGCATTTCATCAAACAATAACAAAAGAAAAATATTTGTATGCAATACCTTACAAATATTATAAAAATTATGGTGTAAGAAAATATGGTTTCCACGGAACTTCTCATATGTATGTTTCAAAAAGGGCTTCAGAAATAGAAAATAAACCAATAGAAGAATTAAAAATAATAACATGTCATTTAGGACAAGGATCTAGTATTTGTGCTATACAAGGAGGAAAATCTGTAGATACAAGTATGGGATTAACACCACTTGGAGGAATTCCAATGGTAACAAGAAGTGGAGATTTAGATCCTTCTGTTGTAACATATTTAATGAAAAAAGAAAATTTAACAGTTAATCAAGTAGAAGATATTTTAAATAAACAATCAGGGGTGCAAGGAATATCAGGCTTAGCACCAGATTTTAGAATAATAGAGGCACAATCTTATGAAACTAATGAAAGAGCAAAAATTGCAATGGAATCTTTTAAATATGCAGTAGCAAGCTATATTGCAAAGTATGCTGTTGCAATGAACGGTGTTGATATAATTGTTTTTACAGGAGGAGTAGGAGAAAATCAAATTAATATTCGTAAAGGAATTTGCGAGAAGTTGCAATTTATGGGTGTAGAAATAGATGAAGATAAAAATAATATGAGAGGACAAGAAAAGTTAGTTTCTAAAGATACTTCTAATGTAAAAATATATGTTATTCCAACTAATGAAGAACTTATGATAGCAAAAGAGACAGAAAGATTGATAAATAATTAAAGTAAAAAATATAAAAAGAAAGGATGATTTTATATGGCAAAAATTTTAGAAGATATTTCAAGAACTTTTAATGAATTTTTATTAATTCCAAATTTAACAGATGAAAGATGCATACCAACAAATGTATCTTTAAGAACACCACTTGTAAAGTTTAAAAAAGGAGAAGAAGCAAAATATTATGCTAATGTACCTATGGTATCTGCTATTATGCAATCTGTTTCAGGTGAAGAAATGGGAATTGCACTAGCAAGAGAAGGAGGAGTGGCATTTATTTATGGTTCACAATCAATAGAAGCACAAGCTAGAATGGTGCGTCATGTAAAAAAACATAAAGCAGGTTTTGTTGTAAGTGATTCAAATGTAAAACCAGGAACACCTTTAAGAGATGTTATAGAACTTACAAAAGAAACAGGGCACTCAACAGTTATAGTAACAGAGGACGGAACTCATAGTGGAAAATTTTTAGGATTAGTAACAGATAAAGACTATAGAATAACAAGAGATAACATGGATGCTCCAATTGAAAACTTTATGACTCCAAAAGAAAAGACAGTATGGGCTAAAAAAGGAATATCTCTTTCTGAAGCAAATGACATAATTTGGGCTAATAAAATTGCTTGTTTACCAATTTTAAATGAAGAAGGTAATTTAAGATATCTAGTATTTAGAAGAGATTATGAAGAAAGAAAAAATAATCCTATGTCATTATTAGATGAAAATAAAAGATATATTGTAGGAGCTGGAATTAATACTAGAGATTATGAAGAAAGAATTCCTGCTTTAGTAGAAGCTGGTGTTGATATGATTTGTATGGATTCTTCAGACGGATATTCAATATGGCAAAAAAAGACAATAGAATTTGTAAGAGAAAAATATGGAGATACAGTAAAAATTGGTGCAGGAAATGTAGTTGATAAAGAAGGGTTCAGATATCTTGCAGAAGCAGGAGCAGATTTTATAAAAGTAGGAGTTGGAGGAGGCTCTATTTGTATAACTCGTGAAACAAAAGGTATTGGACGTGGACAAGCAAGTAGTTTAATTGATGTAGCAAAAGCAAGAGATGAATATTTTGAAGAAACGGGTATATATATTCCTGTTTGCTCTGACGGAGGAATAGTACACGATCATCATATTACAATAGCTTTAGCTTTAGGAGCAGACTTTGTTATGATGGGTAGATATTTTGCTAGATTTGATGAAAGCCCTACAAGAAAAGTTAAAAAAGGAAATAGCTATGTAAAAGAATACTGGGGAGAAGGATCAAATAGGGCAAGAAATTGGCAAAGATATGACATGGGAGGAGATAAAAAATTATCTTTTGAAGAAGGTGTTGACTCATATATTCCTTATGCAGGTTCTTTAAAAGATAATTTAGCAATAACAGTAGCAAAAATAAAATCTACAATGTGCAATTGTGGAGCAATAACAATAAAAGAACTTCATGAAAAAGCAAGATTAACTTTAGTTTCTAATGTTAGTATTGTAGAAGGTGGAGCTCATGATGTTATATTAAAGGAAATTGATAATCAATATCAATAATTAAAAGAGACTTTTTAAATGTACTGAGCCAAAAAAATGTCCAATTTTTTTAGTTCAGTACAATGAAGAATATTTAAACAAATTATATGATAAAATTTTAAGATTAGAAAAGAAAGAAACAAATTGTCAAGATAATGAAAAAAGTTTATAAATATATAAGAAGTTAGTTAATATATTAAATAAGATTGAATATCAAATAGAAATTGGTATTCTTTTTCTTTGTATATTAGAAAATTTATGTTATATAAAAATAGATTACACACAGAATTGTTATAAATTCACTTTAATATAAATTATTATAATTACAGATTATTTTTAAAATCTTTATAATTTGCATAGTAGCATTTGTCGAAAATTAGAATATAATGTAGGTAAGAAGGAGGAAAAAATATGTTTAATAGAAGATATAAAAAATGTTATTGCATGAATAACGAATATAAAAATAATAATTGTCAATTACAAAAAGAAATTTTAGAAGATAAATGTAATAATATGTGTTCATGTGAAGATAATTATATAAATAACTGTGAGTGTGGATTTGATGAAGAATATAATGTATTCCCAGAAAATCCAAGTTTGGCACAAAGTTATGTACCATTTCAATATATGGATAAAACATTTAAACCTTGTGTTGGTTTAAAAATGGGAACAATATTTCCAGAGTTAGTAAGCCCATATGAGCCTTGTCAAGATATGGAAGAAATGGCTTTTATAGAAGCTACAAATAAAATAGGGGAGGGGTGCAACAAATGTTCTTAGAAGAAAAAGAAAATAGAAATTGTGGATGTGCAAATAATAACTATTTAAACCAAAATAATGGTTGTAACTGCTCAAATACACAAATGACATTTTATAATATGGATGAAGGTATAGAAAATATTAGCTCAAATAATTCTTGTGATTGTGAAAGTAAACAAGAAATGAGAGAAGAAATGATTCAAAAAATTAGATGTTATGATTTTGCCATTACAGAACTTGCGTTATATTTAGATACTCATCCAGAAGATGAAAAAGCCCTTTGTTTGCATAGAAAATATTGCAAAGAAGTAAAAGATTTAAAGGATAAATACCAAAAGGTTTTTGGCCCATTAACTATTAATTATCCATGTAATAAATGGAGATGGCTTGAAGAACCATGGCCTTGGGAAAGGGGGAATTTCTAATGTGGA
>CALXAU010000075.1 GCA_944386355.1 uncultured Clostridia bacterium | reverse complement strand
AATTTAAATACCTCTTAAATAAGTTGGAACAAATTCATTACAAGATTTTTGTATTTCCAATAATTTTTCAGAAGAAAAAGGAATAACATTAAGTCCTGGAACTTTTTTATATTGTTGCAATACATATTTCTTTGCCCCAACAGAACCTAAATATTTGGCAATAGAAATACAATTTTCAAAATTTATATATTTAGGATATACTGTTGTTCTAAATTCATAATCTTTAATATTGGAAATAATAAAAGAAATAGATTGCTTAATTTTTGATATATCAACTTTTACAGCACAAATTTCATTATAATTATCAAAATCATTTTTTATATCCATACCAATAAAGTCGATTTTTTTAAAATTATTCTCTAAAAAAGAGGGAGTATATCCATTTGTATGAATACCTATATGAAATTTATTATCATATAAAATATCTATTATACGTTGTATTTGTGGACTTATTGTACACTCTCCACCAGAAAGAATAACATGTGATACAAAATCTTTTCTTTCTAATAGTTTAGGTAAAATTTCATTTTCAAAACTTATATTTTTTTCAGAATCAATATTTTTATTATGACAGTATTCACAATCAAAATTACAGCCATTAAAAAATAAAGAAGTGCAAACATGCCCGAGGATAATCGAGCATGCTAGCCCATATTACAGATTTTAACAATTAAAATGCACCTACTTTTATATTAGCATAGTTTGCAAGGTCTGAAACTTCACCACTTTTTAAATTACCGTCAATTTCTAATGCTGGTACTTGGTATATATCATTTTCTATTAATTTTGCTCTTGCAACAAAATCTTCTTCTATATTTACTTCTTCATATGGAATGTTATTTTCCTTAAATAGACCTTTTAAAGATTGACATTTTGGACATGTAGTTGTTGTATATATTTTATACATTTTAATCCTCTCCTTATTTAATATATTTAGTTTTTAAGATAACCTAAAACTTTTTAAATTTAATATTTTAAAAATTTCTTTATAAATTTATTTTTAATTATTTTAAGAATTATACAATTTTTTCTCTTTTTCTATCTTCAAGTTCTGCTCTTTTACCAGAATTAAATTTATCTATAAATACATAATAGCCAGTAATTCTTGTAACACCTCTTACATTTTCACTTCCACATTTAGGACATTTGTCAAGTAAACCATTGTGTCTAGTATTACAATCTTTGCAAAGTGTATATTCAGGAGATAGAACCCATTGAACACATTTTGTTTTATCCCATGTAGTTTTTATTAAATCAAATATAGCTTTTGGATCTGGAGAATTTTCACCACCCCAAATATGTATCATACTTCCAGCTTCTACTAAATTATGAAATTTAGATTGTTTCATAAGTCTAGTAATATAATCTACACCACTGTCTGTTGCAAAATGTACAGAATTTGTATAATAAATACCAAAATCATTTTTCTTTACATATGCTTTATCACCATATTTTTTAATATCTAATTTTGCAAATCTTCCAGCAGTAGATTCAGCAGGAGTTTCTTCAAGCTTCATATTCAATCCGTATTTTGCAGATAATTTCTTAGTTTCATGATACATATAAGAAATAATTTGTAAACCTAAAGAATAAGCCTCATCTGTTTCATGCATTTCTTTTCCTATAAGATTGTAAACACATTCATTTAAACCTACAATACCAATTAAATATGAAATATTTTTTAATCTAATATATGGTTTACCGTCCATACCATTAACATAAAAGCTTAGAGGAGAATTTGGAAGATTAGCTAAATTCCAAACATAATCTTGTCTAACTTTATGTGCTCTTGCCGCAATATCCATTATTTTTGTTAATTCTTGATAGAATGTATCAATATTAGAATTAGATTTTAAAGCCATTCTTGGTAAATTAATAGAAACATTTTGACCTCCAACAAATCTTAATTCTTCAGGAGTATCAATCAATTTTTTATCTTCTTCAGAAAAATCAATTTTTAATCTACAACATTGTGAAACTGAAAAAGCATTTCTATCAAATATAAAGTAAGGACATCCTGTTTTGCTAGAAGATTCACAAGCTACCATTAATAATGCTTTTGCAACAGGATCTGTAAAAGATTCATTATTTATATGTAAATTTATTTTTGGGAAAGCAAAAGGCATTCCGTCAGCATCTCCTTCACCAACTACTTCTAAAATTGCTTTAGTAAATAGAGAAGCTTCTTTTGAAAAATCTTCATAGCGTAATAAATGATATTCATTTTCTTCGGCAAATTTTTTAGCCTCATCTTGTGTATCAAAATAATAAACTTTTTCTAAGTAATCTTTTACCATATATTTTCCTCTAGCACCCATAGCTAAGACTTTTTTATAATGCTCAGGTATAGATAAATAAATATTAAAATCAGTAAAAGCAACTTGTCCACCTCTTGCACCTGCAAGTTGTGATAAATCGAAAATTAATGTTTGTGCAAGTTGTTTAATCTCTATATAACTCATGTTAGTTAATAAAGGAGCAAAAAATACATTTAATGCTTCCCAACCAATAGCTCCTGCAAATTGACCTTGTAAAAATTGTGTAATTGAACAAATATGTCTTGCAAGTACATTTGCACAATTAGCAGGTTTTGAATTAGAAGGTATTGTAGGGATATTTTTTATTCCATTTTTCTTTATATATTCAGGAGAATGACCTGAACAATAAAAACGATCTATCATTCCTAAATCATGTATATGGATTTCTCCATTTAGATGTGCTTCTGAAATATCTGCTGGAAATATTTCTTTTAAAGCATATTCTTTTAATATTCTATCAGCTAAAGTAAGATTTATAGATTCTGGATTATGTGCTGTATTACCATTTTCTTTATTTGCATTCTCAATTATTTCAGTTATATTATAAAATGGAATATTAACTTCTGAATTTGTTTTTAGAACTTTATTTAAACCTCTTTCTAATAATTCATTATTAACTAAAGAACGAATTAGGGAAGTATCCACTAATTGAATTTCAGCCTTTTGTAACTTTTCTGTTACAGATTTTGCAACTTCTTTTGCAAGTTTTTCTTCACAACCAGCTTCTTTAGTTAATGCTTCAACAATTTTTGTCTCATCATACTCTTGTCTTTCTGCTTTATTTGCAGAGTCAACCATTAAACAAAAGTCTAAAGAGTTAGTTTTTCTAGTAAATTTTACAACATTTAACATGTATTTGTCCTCCTTGTTTTTGAATTTTATTGTGTTCATTATATACTAACTATTTTAATGTTCTGTTGCTTTTGCAACAAAATATTTTTTCTTAAATCAAAAGTCTTGATAGCAAAGAGAAAAAAAGATAAAAATTTTTTTGTCGAAAAAAATAGAAAGTATTTATGTAAAAGTTATGAGTTTTTCTAGTAGATTGCTATTTAATTAAGAAAAAAGTAGAATATTTTAGATTTATGTATTTACATTTTAGTAAAAGTATAGTAATATATTTACATAAAATGTAAAAGGAGAAGGTTATGGAAAATAAAGGAAATTCAAATCAACAAGAGATAAATTTACAAGAAGAATATAATAGATTAAGTGAAAATATAAAAGGATTAGCTGAATTTTTACAAATGCCTTTAGGCGATAACTTAGAAGAAGTAGATGAAAAAAAGCTGACTCAGTTATTAATAGATTGGAAAAATGAACGGGCAATATATTGCTTCTAGACTATCACATTGTATTAAAGAAGGTTCTAATGCACCAAAAGGATTAATAGAAGAGCTAGCAAATGAAGATCTAAAAGAAATAGCTAAAAATAAAAAAGATTATATAGGTTTTAATATTGGAAAAATTATAGATTCAGAAAAAACTTTAGGAGAAGTAATTAGCAAAATAGTAGAGTATATGAATTCTTATTTGGAAAACTGGAATAAGAATACAAATAAAGTAGAAAATTTAAAAAGAGAAGACTATATAGATTATAAAGCTTTTATTATGGAAAGTTCACTAGCAAATCCTAATACACCCGAAGAATTAATAGAAAAACTTTTAAGTAATTCAAACAAAGAACAAAGAAAAAATATAGTTTGTTATTATGATAATTCTAATATTTTGAAACTTTTTGTAA
Source organism: uncultured Clostridia bacterium (assembly GCA_944386355.1). GTDB lineage: Bacteria > Bacillota > Clostridia > TANB77 > CAG-508 > CAG-269. Next base: position 2,588 of record CALXAU010000075.1, on the reverse strand, counting down.
AGGATAAAAATAAAAGAATAAGTGATTTAGCAAAGAAAAAGCTAAAAGTAAATAAAAATAAAGAAAAAAGAAATAAAAAGATAAAAGAAAAAATAAAAAAGAGTTCAACAGATGAGTTAATAAAGATAATAGAGAATGAAAATGAATATAAAGACGAATTCTTATATATGATAGATAACCCACAAGTAATTCCATTAGATAAATTTTTGTCAATGTTAAACTCACGTCCTAAAAATAAAAATTTACAAGAAATGGCATGCCAGCGTTTAGATATACCGGTAGAGGAAATAGAAGAAGTTTATAAAAATATGGAGTATATAGATTTTACAAGAAGAGATTCTCTTAAATTAAATTTAATAAGAAAAATGCTAAAATTAATAGAAATTTCTAAAATTTTACAGGAAGAAAAAGAAATAAGAGGAGTAATAGAAGAACTAAAGGAAAAAAGAGAAGAATTTAAAGAAGGAAACGAAAAATTAAAAGAAATATTAACGGAGATTTTTAAAAATATTAATAAATCAAATAAAGAATATATGACTAATTTAGTATTAAAGTTCATGCAAGAAAATGGTTCTGTAACTTATGCGTTAGTAGATTGTATTAAAGACGGTGTTAAAGTACCTAAAAAAATATTAAAAGAATTAGTAAATGAAGATTTACAAGAAATTGCAGGAGAAAAGTTAAATTATAGTAATTTAAGGGCTAATTTAATATTTGGTTCTGAAAAAACGTCAGGAGAAGTAATAAATATAATTTTAAATTATATGGATTCTTATTGGCAAAAAGAAGATAAACCAAAAAATTTATTAAAAGATAGTATTTTGTCATACAAAAGATATCTTACTTGCAAAACACTTGATGTAAATAATAATAAATATGAACAATGGGTGGTAGATTTAGTATTAAAATCGGATTATGGATGTAGAGAATCTTTTATAAAAGGTTGTAGTAACCCAGAAATATTAAAAATATTGATGGAAAAAGATAAGAATAAATTAATAATAAATTTAGCAGAACAAAAATTGGAAGAATTAGAAGAATCTACAACGTCACGACCAGTAAAATCAAAAATAGAAGAACCTATGATGTAAATAGTCAATGCTGTCAACCTATGATTATAATCTTAGGCTGACAGCATTAAACAAATAGTAACTTATATATAAATATTTTTGAGTTTATATATTTACATATTATTCAAAACATGGTATTATATTTACATAAAACCAAATTGAATAAATATTATGGAGGTACAAATGGAAGAAATAATGAAACAAAGAAAATTAAATGCAGAAAAACGCAAAAAAGAAGAAATAATAAGATGTATAGAAAAAAATCCAGAAATGTTAGAAAATCTTTCATTGGAAAATTTAAAAAGACTAAACACTATATATGATGAAAAAATAGAAGAAAACTATAAAATAATTGAAAATCTAAAAAATGAAATAAAAAACTTAAAAAATTCAAAAAAATCAAATTAATAATAAAAAATGTAATAAATATATTTTAATAATATGTAATATAAGAAGGGATAAAATATGAAAGATATAAGTGATATATTGGAAGAATATTCGTATAGGCAAGAGGAACTACATGAACAAGTAGGAATATTAGAGAATGAGTTATTAGATTTATTTAAAATGAAAAGAGAGTTAGAGACAATAATTTGTGTAAAAGAAATTAAAAGAACAGACATTAGAACAGGACTAGATATATTACAAAAAAGCAATGAAACTTCCCAAACAAATGAACAAAACATACAAAAGTTAAATTATTTATTAGATAATTATAATAAACCTGAACAGCATATAGAAATTATCGGTGAGATTTCGAGTTTATTTCCCTTAGATATAAGAAAAGATGAAAAAAATGAAAAAGATAAAAAAGATGAAAAAGCTTTTTTAGAAAAGGTTATTATAAATATAGAAAATAAACATTTACAAACATTACAAAAAGATGTTAAAGAAATAAATGACATAATATCAAATAAGATAGAAAAATTATTAGAAGAACTAGATAAATTAAAAGAGGTTTCTGAAAAAATCACTGAACTAGAAGAATTAAGTAAAAAAAGAGCTTTATATAACGGGCTAAAAAGCAAAATCAGAAAACTAAAAAGATTTTTAGAACAACTGAAAAAATTGTCTAAAAATCCATCAAAAAAGGATAACCACGAAAAATAATATAAAAAGTGATATATAAAATGTTGGCATATTTCATAAATTTTATGAATGTAAACATATTTATATATCATTTTTTCTTGCTTTTATAATTTACAAAACTTAAGTTCAACTGTAAACTATAAACATTAATTACTATACTTTGTTAATGATTTTAATGATAAATAAGAAAAGTGGCTTCGCCACATGTGCATTTTGCTTCGCAAATATGCACAGCCTAAAGAAACTTAACCTTGTTGTATAGCAAAAATCTTGTATAAAGTCAAGATAAAAGTCGATTTTTCTTTTGAAAATAAAATCTGATTTATATGATAGGGACTTGTTTTTACACGCCAAAGTGATAGTGTAAAATAAAGTGTGTAAGTTAAAGGTACCAAAAACTTATACACTTTACTTTTTTATACACAAAAA
>CALXAU010000074.1 GCA_944386355.1 uncultured Clostridia bacterium | reverse complement strand
GTAGAAAATATTGATTATAAATTTATTTTAAATGGTACAAATGACGCAATTGCAAAATTTAGAATAAAATTATTAGACGATACACAAACAAATATAATTGCATATGATAAGAACGCAGATTATTGTTATAGAGCTTTAGAAAAAAATAATAAAGTTTTAATAAATGGATATCTAAGCAATAATCTAAAGTGTCAAAAAAGTACCGAATTAGATATTATTGTAAATTATGTTTATAAAATTTAAAAATTTTGATGTCATAAAAGGAACTAGTTTGAAAGAAAAAGCTTTCATAATTATGTGTGCCTTCGAGCAAAACAAGAAAGGAAGGAATTTAAAAATGAATGATAAAAAAAATAAGAAAAAGATAACTTTAAATCCATTGATAATATTAATAGTTATTGCTGTAATAATAGCTATTATAGTTATTATAAATATAAACAATAACAATAATAAAACAGAAAATATTACCCCTCAAGGTCAAGAAGAACAAAATACAGAAAGCTATGTAGAAGAAATAGAAACAGGACTAAAAATAAACAAGAGTACAAAATTAAATGAAGCAAAAGAAGTACAAGGACTAAAAATAACAAATATACAATTATCAACAAAGGACGGAATGACAACACTACTTGCAGATGTAATAAATAACTCTGGAGCAAAAACATCACTAAAAACAGTAGAAATAACATTAATAGATAAAGAAGGAAATGAATTAACAAAAGTAACAGGTATAGTGGATAGCTTAGATGTAGGAGATAGTAAACAATTAAATATAGGTATGACATCAGACTATGTAAATGCATATGATTTTAAAGTAGAAATCAAATAGATTGCACACAATTTTACTTGCTAAAAATTTGTGCACGAACAAAAATGCGACATGTAATTAAACTAAAAGTGCAAAGTTTAATCATGTCGCTTTTGTTCTATTTTTGTTCTTAGAAATATTTTGGCTGACATACAAAATTATTTGTGAATTTTTAGACATACAACAAGTAGTTAAGGCTTGCCAATTTGTTCTTTAAAATCACACTCCATTATTTCTTTAGAATTAGTTTTTATATTTTCAATAAAATCATAAGCTTCTTTTACAGAAAGAGAATTTATATCAATAGTAGAAATTTTATATAATAAAGATTTTATTTTTTCATTCATATTATAAGTATCAATTGTATCAGGCAATTTTTTTGATGTATCTATTATTTTATAATCATATTGAGTTGTTTTAAAAAGATTAGAGTATTTTTCCAAAGAACTAATAGGAAAACCACACTTAACAACCTTTTCTGTTAATAAAGTAAGTTTTAAATTAAAAATTTTAGAAGCAATTCTGGCGTCCTCATCTAAAAAGATAAAAAAAATCCCTGATTTAAACAAAAATAATGTTTTATCTGATATATTTTTATTATTTTTTAATTCTAAATATTTTTCATATAACTTACTCATAATTCCTCCTTTGTTTTTTACCCTACTGCGATTTGTAATATTCTTTATTATTATTTTAAAAAAGTTTATCATAAAAAAATAAATATATAAATAAAAAACCAAAAATTTATTCATTTTATTTTATGCTTTTAGCATATATTTCGGGATTTTCACATTGTTAAATCTAGTAAAAATATAAAGTAATACTATATGTTTCTGAAACTATTAAAACTATAATATTTAAAATAAACAATTATTAATATCATAACAATTTTAAGCTGACAGCATTAACTAAATAGTAAAAATACTAAAATTTAAAATTGCTTTTTTTCTTGACTATAAAAAATAGTAATGATATACTAAAAAATATCAAAAAACAAAAAGAAAAAACAAAAAATGCTAATAAACGAACGAAAAGGAGGAAATAAGACAAATGAGAAGGACAAATAAATTATGCTATTTATCAATAAGCATTATTTTAGTTGTTATTACATATGTTTTTATAGCGGGAAATTTTTTCAATATATCATTATCAGCAAATCAAAATATTTCATCAGATATAAATTCTTTACAAGAAAATTTATATCCAGGAATAAAAGAAAAGATACAAAATTTGCAAACCAAATATCCAAATTGGAAATTTAAAATATTTTATACAGATTTAGACTGGAGTGATGTAATTGCAAATGAATATACAGGTCATGGTTCATCTCCTAGAAATTTAGTACAGGCAAATAGTAGTTATGATAGAGAGTGGATTTGTTCTATTTGTGGAAATAAAGTTTATGATACAGGAAATTGGGTTTGTGCATCTGAGAAAGCTATAAAATATATGATGGATCCAAGAAATTCTTTAAATGAAAACGATATTTTTCAATTTGAGGAATTAACAAATAATGGTGCAAATAGAGATACATTAAAAAGTATGCTTAGTGGAAGTTTTTTAGATGATTACAAATATGTTGATTGCATAATAAATGCTGGAAAAATAAATAATGTAAACCCATATTATTTAGCAGCTAGAATTTTACAAGAACAAGGAAAAAATGGTTCATATTTAAGTAGAGGACAAGGCTATAATGGGCAATATGTAGGATATTATAATTTATTTAATATTGGGGCAACAGGAGGATCAGAAGAAAAGGTTGTTTTAAATGGTTTAGCAAAAGCACAAAAGGAAGGTTGGACATCAATAGAAAAATCTATTGAAGGAGGTTCAAAATTTGTTGCAGAAAGCTATATAGCAAAAGGGCAAAATACATTATATTTACAAAAATTTGATGTAGACAATACAAGTGATGGACTATATTGGCATCAATATATGCAAAATATAATGGCAGCTCAAAGTGAAGGAAGTAGACTAAAAAGTACATATGAAAGTATAAATGCTGTAAATAGTGAACATACATTTATAATTCCAGTTTATAGAAATATGCCACAAACAGCTAGCCCAAGACCTAATTCAGGAGAAATTGATACTAATATAACAGAACTTGTAAGGGTAAATGTAATAAGTAATATATATTTAAGAGATAGCCCTAACGGAAATAAAACAGGAAAACTTTTATATAAAGATGAGATTGTTACAAGATTAGAGAAAGCAGAAGAAAAAGTTGGTGGAACATATTGGGATAAAGTCTTAAAAGCAAATGGGGAAGTAGGATATGTTGCAAGGCAAACTTTTGATTATGAAAGTACATATAAATTATATTTAGTTCCAATAGAAGAAAATAATAGTTCAGATAATACGAATAACTCTTCAAATTTAAAAAAAGGAGATGTTAATGGAGACGGAAATATAACTTCAAGTGATTATGTATTAATAAAAAATTATATAATGGGAACAGGATCTTTAGATGAAAATGCAAAAAAATCAGCCGATTATAATGAAGACGGAAGCATAACTTCAAGTGATTATGTACTAATAAAAAATTATATAATGAGTAATTAAGTATTTTAAGGTCAAAAATAATTTTAGTTTTTCTAACAAAATTTGTACCGTAGGAAACAATATGAAACTTTTTAGTTTTGCAATATAAAGTGAAAATAAATGTTATATATTTTATTTTCAAAAGAAATTATATGAAACTTTAAATTACTTAGGCACAAAGTGAAAATGAATGTTATATATTTTATTTTCAAATGAAAGGAATATGATTAAAAATGAATAAAACACAGACAAAGAAAATATTAATAATTTTTATATTTGCTCTTGTAATGATATTATTTCCTAAATGTGTTAATGCAGCATATATAAATATTAGCACTAGTAAAAAAACAGTCAATCCAGGAGAAAAAGTTACAATAACAATTTCTTCTGATTGTATAGGAAGAGTAAATTTATCAGCTACAAATGGCACATTATCAAGTGATAGAGTATGGATAGAAGGTGGGGCGCAAAGTGTTAATTTAACAGCAGGAAACTCAGGAAATATTTCAGTATCTGCAACAGCAGAAAAAGGAAAGATGTCAAATAATGGTGTTGACGTTACAGTTAGTGGTGCAAGTACATCAATTTCAATTGCCACACAAAATAGTGGAAGTTCATCAACTGGAAATAATAATTCCTCATCAGGAAGTACGTCTAACACAAATAATTCAGGAACTACTACAACAGAAAAAAAATCTAGTAATGCAAATTTAAGTAATTTAGGAATTAAGCCAAATGATTTTTCAGGATTTAAGCCTTCTGTTACATCATATAATGTTACAGTTCCAAACGATGTTGAAACTGTAAATGTATATGCAAATAAGCAGGATTCAAAAGCAAAGATATCTGGAACAGGGAATAAAAATTTAAAAGAAGGAAAAAATACTATAACAGTTACAGTTACAGCAGAAGACGGAACAAAGAAAAATTATACAATAAATATTACAAGACAAGCCAAAGAAGAAACAACAGAAGATGAAGAAGAAACAACAGAAGATGAAGAAAATACAACAGAAACAGAAAATCAAACTGATGAAAATACAATAACAGAAAACGAAGAAGAACAAACAGAAGAAGTAAATGGAATAGTATTAAAAAGTTTATCTATTCAAGATCAAACTTTAATACCTCCATTTAATCCAGAAGTATTTGAATATACAATAAATCTAAACTCAAATTTGGAAAAATTTGATATAGAAACATTAACAGAAAACGAGAATTATAATGTAGAAATTTCCGGAAATGAAAATTTTATAGAAGGAGAAAACCTGATTACAATTTTAGTAACAGATCCAGAAACATCACAAACTACAACATATCAAATTACAGTAAATAAAAAATTGCCAGAAACATTAATAAATGAAGAAAATAAAATATATTTTATAATTGGTGGTGTTGTTTTAGGAATAATTGTAATTTCTATAATTATATATGTGGTAAAAAGAAATAAATCAGATGAAGTTGAAGATTATTCAAATATATATGTAAGTTCAAATAATAGAGATTATGAAGATAATATAATTGATAATGAAAGCGAAAATATAAGTGAAGATGTAAATCAAAATAATGAAAGTATAAAAGATAAAAATTTTAATAATATAAATAATAGTTATGAAGACGATTATCAAGAAGGATATACATATAAAAGAAGCAAGAAAAAAGGTAAAAGATTTAAATAAAAATTGTGTACAATAAATTCTGTTATAGGAAAATCTTTGATTTTTCTTATAATTTTTCCTATAACAGAATGACAGTGGCATGACTAAACTTTTTTTGACATTTTAGATTACTTTTAATGCCACGTCTGTTTACTTTTGTTATTATGCTTTTGTAGCTCAGTCGGTAGAGCAGCAGCCTCGTAATCTGCAGGTCGGCGGTTCAATTCCGCCCAAAAGCTCCAAAAAATCTACTTCCATAAAATTCTAACAACTTTTAAAAATAAATAGATTTAGAATTTTTGGGAGTATTTTTTATACTAAAATGGAAATATAAATTTTCTACATTCTTGACATGGTACAATTAATTTTTCTTTTGTATAAAAAAAGTGAAATTTACAATTAAATCATATATTAAAAACGTGAAAAAAGTTAAAAAATATATGTAAAAAACGTGAAAAAACGTTGACAAAATATAAAATATTCTATATACTTAAACAAAGAAGGTGAAAATATGAGACGAAAAATATATGATGAGTTAATCAATTGGAAGAATACAAATATTCAAAAGCCCTTAATGATTATAGGTGCAAGGCAAATTGGAAAAACATATATAATTAAAAAGTTTTGTGAAAAAGAATTTGAGAAAAACATATATATTAATATATTAGAACATCCAGAAATAATAAAAATATTTAAAGAAGAAATAAGCACATCAGAAAAATTTAACAGAATGAAAATATATTTAGATATAGATATAAATTTAGATAATACTATAATCTTCTTTGATGAAATACAAGAAAGTGAAGAATTAATTAGTAGTTTAAAATATTTTTGTGAAAGTGAAGAGCCATTTAAAATAATTTGTGCTGGAAGTTTATTAGGTGTGAAGTTAAAAAGAATGAAAACTTCTTTTCCTGTTGGAAAAGTAAAAATGTTAAACATGTATCCTATGGATTTTGAAGAATTTTTAATAGCAAATGGAAATATAAGTCTAATTAATGAAATAAGAAAATGTTATGAAACCAATACGCCAATTGATTCAGTATTACATGAAAAAACATTAAATTTGTATAGATTATATCTATGTGTTGGAGGAATGCCAGAAGCAATAAAAAATCTTTTAAATAATAATAAAGATATACTAAAATTCGACAAAAGTATTATTGAAGATATTATTCAATCATATTTAGATGATATGAATAAATATGTGCAAAATAAATCAGAAGCAGTAAAAATAGAAACTATATATAAATCTATTCCATCGCAATTAGGAAATAAAAGTAACAAATTTCAATATGGAAAAATATCATCTAATGCTAGAAAAAGGGATTATGAAACCGCATTAGATTGGCTAATTTCAAGTACAATGGTAAATAAGTGTCCAATTCTAAATAAAGTTGAGATACCACCACTTCGGATTTATTAATGAAGACCATTTTAAACTATATTTGAGTGATGTTGGCATTTTATTAAATTTATTAAAAATAAAATATAATGATATTATTTTAGATAGACTTTTGCTATATAAAGGAATTATTGCTGAAAATTATGTTGCTACACAATTATTAGTAAATAAACATCCTTTAATATATTGGGAATCGCGGAAATCAAGCGGAAGTGGATTTTATATTATATAATAATGATGGAATAATTCCGGTAGAAGTTAAAGCTGATGATAACGTTGGAAGTAAAAGTTTAAAAGTATATATGAATAGATATAATCCTAATTATGCAATTAGAATTTCAACCAAAAATTTTGGCTTTGCAAATAATATAAAATCT
>CALXAU010000073.1 GCA_944386355.1 uncultured Clostridia bacterium | reverse complement strand
ACTTATCAATATCAGAAATTTTTGAACAAAGCTTTTTTGGAAAAATAGAATACCAAAGATTTTAAAAACTATTATAAAAAAATGTTATAAAAAGGATGTAGATATATATGTTGCAAATGATATTAAAATTAATAAGTACAATTATTTTACTAGTTGGAGTAATAATGATTTTTGATGCAAGACCATTAACTAAAAAATTCTTTGGATTTGGAGATCAGAATGAAGCCACAAATGGTTTCAAAATATTAGGCTTTTTTGTTTTTTTAATTGGGAGTTTTTTTATATTTTTTTTACATTAGAAACATACCTATTTGAATAAAGTAGCATAAAATATATTCTAAAAAAATATTTTTTTCATATATTGTACTAAAAACAGGAGGATAATGTATGAAAAAAATAAAGAAAAATATTATAATATTTTTAATAATTAATTTAATAATATTTCAAAATGTACCTAGTTTTGCGGAACAAAATGCTTATATATGGTCTGAAGAAACGATACAGACAAATGTAGAAGCTCAAAAAGAAGATAATAATATTCAATTGGAATGTGGATCAGCAATATTAATAGAACAAACAACAGGTCAAATATTATATGAACATAATATTCACGAAAAATTAAGACCTGCTTCAGTAACTAAAATAATGAGTATACTTCTAATCATGGAGCAAATACATAATGGAAACCTTTCTTTAACAGATTCAATCTCATGTAGTGAAAATGCTACATCAATGGGAGGATCTCAAATTTGGTTAGATACCAGAGAAACATTAACAGTAGATGAAATGTTAAAAGCAATTTGTGTAGTATCTGCAAATGATTGCGTAGTAGCTATGGCAGAGCATATAGCAGGTTCAGAAGAAGCTTTTGTACAGATGATGAATAATAAAGCAAAAGAACTTGGAATGAATGATACAACATTTAAAAACTGTCATGGTATAGATGAAGACGGTCATGTTACATCTAGTTATGATATTGCACTTATGTCAAAAGAATTACTTAATAAATATCCAGAAGTTACTAAATATACAACAATATGGATGGATAGTTTAAGAGACGGAAAATCAGAATTGGTAAATACTAATAAACTAATAAGAAATTATAAAGGAGCTACAGGGTTAAAAACAGGTTCAACTTCTTTAGCGTTATATAATTTATCTGCCAGTGCAACAAGAGACGGGTTATCATTAATAGCAGTAATAATGAAAGCTCCTACAACAAAAATAAGATTTGAAGAAGCACAAAAACTACTAGACTATGGATTTGCAAATTTTTCATTTAAAGAATTTGGCAAAAAAGGGGAAGAGGTCGGAACTCTGCAAGTTAACAAAGGTGTAACGCAACAGATAAGTGCTATTTTAGAAGAAGATGCAGGAACATTAGTAGAAAAAAATAAAGAAAAAAATATTACACAAAATCTTACTCTTGAGGAAAAAATCGATGCACCTGTAAAAAAAGGTCAAAAATTAGGCGAGATAACTTTTACCTTAGAAGGAAAAACATTATCAACAATCAATATTATTGCTCAAGAAGATGTTGAAAAAATAAATTTGTTTAATATGACAAAACAAATTTGTTATAGTTGGATAAATTTATTAAGAGAATAAAAAATATGCTATTAGATAAAACTTATTACTATTAAGGCAGTTTACAAAAGCACAAATTCCTTTTTAGATTTTATACATGTTTTATTGTGAATTTAATAATCAAGAATAAATAAAAAACTCTAATTTTATATAATAGTAAACAATATAAAACTTTAAGTTATGCAACTTAAAGTTTCTTTGGATCAAAGAATATATTTTATTTTCAAAATAAATTGCACACAAATTTACTTAAAAGCCAAAGAGAAAATATAAAATTAGTACAAATGTTAAGGCTTTCCGATTTGTTCTTTAACAATTCAAATTATATATTAACTCTTTAATGAAAATAATTTGATAGTTACATTTGAATTATTAGCCTCAGCTTTAATCTTTACATCATATTCAGAGTCATTTCTAAATTTTAAATCATAACTACCGTAAGCAACAGCAGCATCTTTTCCCGTAGCAATATAAGGAACTTTATTACTATGTTCATGACGTTCAGTAACCTTTAGACTAGGAACTGCTAAAACAGCATTATATAAAGTTGTACTAACTTGACAATTTCCTCCTCCTAATCCTTTTTTCTTTTGACCATTTCTATCAAAAATATCTGCTTTTTCATAACCCTTTGAAGTAGTTGAAGGACCTATAGTAGAACAAAAAGAAAAAGTCTCTCCTTTTTTTACAATAGTATTATTTAGAGTAGAACAAGTAATTTCAATATTTTTTTGTCTACTAGAATCTTTAGTATAAATTTTTGTAGAAAAATTAGAAATTTCAGTTTCAACAACATTAGAATTATTATTTATAGAATTAGAAGCATTATTTTGATTAGTATTTGTAATAGAAGTATTTTGATTAGTTTCTTCTTTAGAACTGTTATTTGTAGAATTTTTAGAATTATTGGTATTTTGAGTATTTGTATTTTGAGTATTTGTATTTGAAGTGTTTAAAGAAGTATTAGAAGCGGTTCTACTAGAATTGTAGTTTGGACTTTCATTATTAGAATTTCTATTCCAAAAGAAAAAAACAATTCCAATTAATACAATAAGTATAATAAAAGCAATTATAATCCAGCTTTTTTTAGTCATAAAAACCTCCATTTCTGTCGTATCACTTAGCATAGAATACCATGCAAAACGACTATTTATTATTTTTCAGATTATAACTTTTACATTATTATTTCGTAAGCTATAGATAATTTTCACATAATTTAACTTATGTAGAATTTACAAGACAATAAAGAAATATCATTTAACTAATCGAAAAGGACGAATAATTTTAATTATGTTGCTTTTTTTTGATTTTTAAATAAAATATTCTGCTCTTTTATTTTGTGTATATTTTATATTTTTATACATCTAAACTTAAATATTTGTTTACAAATTTTTAAGGCAATTTTTATCAAAATTTAATTATTTAAGATATTGAATTTTTTAATTAGTTTAAAAGATTGAAAAAGTAAGAATAAAAAATTTTACAAATTGATATAGAATGAAAAATTTATATAAAAAGCAATTATATTTATAAAGAATAAAATAAAAAACAATACAAACGGAAAAAACTCTTTTACAACAAATTCCACACAAGTTTGACATAATTCAAATTTTATGATAATATATTAATAATTTATTTAAAATAAATAGATATTTGGATTATAAAAATATATAAAAAATAGAAAGTGGTAAATATGGAATTTGAAAAATTATTAAAATTAAATATAGAGCAAAAAAAGAAAATTTTATCAAATTTAATAGAAAATGATGTTAGCTATTGGGAAAAAGTATCAATTTTAATGGCTATGCTAGATGAAGAAGCAGCTACAGATTTATTAGATTTAATTGTTAAACATAAAAGAGAAGAAATTAATTTAGCGAATAAAAAATATAATTTATTTTTAAACAGTGATGAAATAAATGATAATATGCAAAGTAGTTATATTTTTACAATGGATAAAATTCTAAATGGAAGTGATGATATAAAATATAGTAATGCTTGTAAAGAAGTGCTAGAAATATTAAATTATATACCAGTAGATTTTTATAATAGAATTAATAAAAATTTTTTAGAAAGATTAGAAAAACATGCTAATTTAAACCATAATCTATTAATTACAAAAAATGAAAAATTTAGTAATTTAAATATTTTAGATGAAACAAAACAAATTTTATTACTTATAAGTGATAAATTTTGGAATGTTAATGGAAAAAAAATCAATATTATTGAGATTTTTAATAAATAGAACTACTAACCATTAATTGTCAATAGTTTTCCAAAAAATTAAAAAATTTTTGTTAGATAAAAAATTGTATAACAAATAGAAATTTTTAAATGAAAATGCCATTAAAGAAACTAGGAAGTTTTGAAAAAACAATATCTAAACAAGATGTTAATTGAGTTTAAATTTTAGTTTGCTGTTTAATAGTTTCAAATTAAAAAAACTAAATATATTATACGGGAGGATATAATAAATGAAAGGACATGTGAACAATACGTTAGATCAAAAAAGTTTATTTGAAAGATTACAAGACTTAAAGAAACCCACAAATGAAAAAGGTTTACAAGAAAGGAAAAAAATTATAGAAAAATTATTTGAACTTAATAGGAAGATAGCAGAAAGTATTGTTAATGATGAAAAATTTGAAAAGTTACCAATAGAAAAAGATGATTTAAGGCAAATGGCATATTTAGCACTTGTGAAGGCTATTATAAAATATCAACTAAATTTTAAACATAAATTTGAAACTTATGCAAGAATTATTATATTAAGGTATATTGGTAGAAAAGTAAAAGAGGAAAAACCAACAGAACATATAGAATTATTAATAGCCAGCGGAAAAAATAAAAACTATTTAGATACAGATAGAGTAAGTTTTGCTAATGGGTTGCCTGTAGTGGATGGTATATACACATTAGATGAAGATCCTATATTATGGCAAATGGGGCTGTCTGAAGATATAGCAGGAAGGACAAGTTATATTACAAGTCTAAAAGCAGATATGGAAAAAGTATTTAAAAAAGTAAAATTAACCTATAGACAAAGGACTGTAATGGAACTCTATTATGGATTTTATGGGCCTCCGAAAACAATTAAAGAGATAGCAGAAATTTTAAAATGTAGTCAACAAGCTGTTTGGCAAATAGTACGATTGGATCTTCCAAGAAAACTAAAATTGGCGAAAAGTGATTTAATAGAAGACTTTATCAAGTAATCTGTGTAAGTTTTTTTAATATGTTTTGCAAGAAAATCTAATGTTTGCAATAGATAGTTTACCAAAGGAATTTCCTCCTCAAGAAGAGCATTAGTTACATAAATTATTCATTGCCTAAGTAGATTTGAAATTGAAAGGAACATAAATTTAAAGATATATTTCTACATTTTTAAGTAATTCCAATTCTCAAAAAAGTAATTTACATAGGTTCAAACTTTTTTTAGAAAAATCCATACAATATACTCAATAATATATTAAAAATATCATTTTTTAATATATGGTTAAAGACTATTACTTTATACCAAACTTATGTAATATTTGCGTTTAAAATTCATATTGACTTTTCTAATAAATAAAAGTATAATAAATATGTATAAAAGTAAAAAAGGAGAAAAAAATGATTGCTAAATATTGGAAAAAAATCGGAATGTTTATTTTAATAGTAGCATGTATATTTAATATAATGGGAAAATTAATAAGTAAGTTATCACTAAATAAAGAAATGCTAACATCAGCAAATTATTACTTGGAAAAAGAGCAAAAAGAAGAAAAATAATACTTGAAAAAAAAATACTAATATGTTATTATATAAAATAGCAATTTAAAAAGCAAGAAAGAGGTGAAACAGAATGAAAGAAGGAATACATCCAAATTATAACCAAACAACAATAACATGTGCTTGTGGAAATATTTTAGAAGTAGGTTCTACAAAAAAAGATATTAAAGTAGATGTTTGTTCAAAATGTCATCCTTTTTATACAGGTAACTTAAGAATGAGTCAAAGAAGTAAAAGAGCAGAAGCATTTAAAAAGAAATATGGAATGGAATAAAAAAGGCCTCAAAATAGATGAGGTTTTTTTATTTATATATTATAACCTTTAATTGTAACATAAAAAGAATATAAATTTTAAAAAATCGATAGGATAAAAACATGAAATTTATTTTCAACAGTGTTCAACCTAAATAAAATCAACGGTTATAAGCATTTTAAAACGTAAAATACGCTGTAACTATTGAAAAATCAACATTTTTTTAAGTTGAGTAAATCATTTTAAAAAATAGGTGCTGAAAGATGAATATTTTTAACAAAGGTTTTTCAAAAAAATTTCATTTTGATTATAAACGTAATTTAGAACAAAAAAATCTTTATAAGCATTAATACGTTTGACTTACATCATCATGTTCTTATCCTGAAAAATTAGTATTTTCTATATTATTTTATAAATATTTGTGCTATAATTCAAATAATAGTAAATAATGGAGTGGATTATAATGTTTGGTAGAAAAAAGAAGGTAATACTGACTGATGAGGAAAAAAGAATTATATTTTATGCACTAAACGATTTTAGAACTGAATTATTGAATGAAGGAAGATATGTAGATGTAATAAATGAGGCAATGGGCAAAGTAAAAACAAAAATGAAGGCAGATAGATATGTTTTAGGTGCTATAATAAATGCTTTGGTAAAAAGAAGAGAAAAAATAAATGTAGAGAATAACGATACATCTATGATAGATGATTTAATTTTAAGATTACTAAAAATTCACGAAACATTAAAATAGTAAGTTGTCTTGCAGATTGCAAATTTTAATTTTAAATAAAATGAGTAAATAAATATAGGATTTAGAGTGAGTATATTATTTTTGATATGCTCATTTTTAATTAAAATAAGGTAAGATTCTCATAAACCTCTTGAATTATGTAAAATGAGCAAAATGTTATATAATATAGTTGTAGTTCTATATTGAAATATTTTAAAGTATAGGAGGTAATTGTCATGAGAGAATTATTTGTAAACAAAGTGATCGACTTAACAAAAGAATTTCTAGACAATAACCAAAGAACAAAGTTAAAAGAAATACTAACAGAAATATGTTTAAATTACCAAATAGAAATATTAGAGCAAAGCCAAAGAGAAGCAATACAACACAATAATGAAGAATTATTAAATAAATTTATATCTTCAAAAGAAATTGAAGGATGTTCAACTAGAACTTTAAATTATTACAAGGATAATATTACTAAAATGCTAGAAAAAATAAACTTACCAATTGAAGAAATTACTACAGAAATTCTAAGAGATTATCTAGCTGATTACAAAAATAATTCTAAGGCAGGAATGGTTACAATAGATAATATAAGAAGAACATTA
>CALXAU010000072.1 GCA_944386355.1 uncultured Clostridia bacterium | reverse complement strand
ATTAAAAGTTTCTAAATTTTTAAATGCTGGATTATATATATTTTCTCCTTTATAATTAAAACGTGAGCCATGGCATGGACAATCCCATGTTTTATCTGTGTTGTTCCAAGAAAGTATACTTTTTTCTAAATTTTTATAAATATTTTCACTAGATATTTTTCTTCCAGTTTTATGCGAAATTCCACCTACCAATACAATTTCTTTATCTTTGTATTTTGCAGTTCTAAAGGAATAAGTTGGCAATGTATTATTTATAAACATACCATTAGGTTTCATCTTATTTGTTTCAACCGCTATAACATATGATGTTGATTGATACATTTTTGTGAAATAAAATCCAGGTATATTTATAAATGGATAATGACTTGCCATTATAACTATTGATGATTTTATATAATTATCATTACAGAAAACTACATATTCATATTTGCCTTTTTTACATCTGTAACAGTAGTGTTAGTGTATATTTTAGATTTATCTGTTTTTATAATACTTTTTATCAATCCATTTAAATATTTAGCAGGATTAAATTGCGCTTGATCTGGAAAAGCAATTGCACCTTCTATTTTAAAAGGCAAATTTGATTGTGTAATAAAATAACTTTTTATACCTAATTCGTTTGTTAATTCAACTTCTTTTTTTATTTTATTTATTTCACTTTTTTGAGTAGTATACACATAATTTGTTTTATATTCAAAATCACAATTTATTTTTTCTTCTTTAATTATATTTTTAATATTTTCTATTGCTTTTTGATTTGCTTCTAAATAATTTTTTGCATATTTATTATCAAAAGAGTTTTTTAAATAACTATACATTAATCCATGCTGACTTGTTATTTTAGCACTTGAATGCCCTGTTGCTTTTTTTCCTATTTCATCTTTTTCTAAAATAATTGTATTAATCCCTAATCTTGTTAGATAATAAGCACAAGTTAAACCCAAAATTCCTGCACCAATTATACATACATCACATTTTTTATTTTCATCAAATTTTGGAAAACTTTGCATTTTATCAATTGAATCTATCCATAATGATTTATCCATATTTTTTATCAAGTTAAATTTTAATTTTAAAAACTTGATTTCCTCCTTCTAAAATTAATAAAAATTTTTATTTTTCATATAATATATTTAATATTATTTTTGTTAGTTTGAGCTAATTAATTATACATATATTTGCTTTTTTTATTATACCCATTTTTTATTTATTACTATACAATATCTTTCTTATTGCTATGAATTATAACTAACTTGTAGTTAAAGAAAAAATAAAATTAAAAAACAAGTAGAAAAAAAAATAATATAATGATATACTAAAAAATGAATTAATAATAATTTTTATAGGAGGTTCAAATGGAAGAAGAAAAAAATGCTTTATTCATGGATAAACCTAATGGCTGGGAATCTATTAATGAAGAAGAAAAAAGAAAAATATTTGATTTTTGCGATGAATATATAAGTTTTCTTAACAGAGCAAAAACTGAAAGAGAGTTTATATCTGAGGCAAGACTAATTGCTGAAAGAAACGGTTATAGGGATATATCTACTTTTGATACTCTAAAAGCTGGAGACAAAATATTTTTTGACAATAGAGGAAAAAGTATGTATTTAGCTATAATTGGTGAAGAAAATATAGAAAATGGAATGCATATAATAGGATCTCATGTAGATTCTCCTAGATTAGATTTAAAACCTAACCCTTTATATGAAGATTCTGACTTTGCTTATTTTAAAACACATTACTATGGTGGAATAAAAAAATATCAATGGACAACAATTCCTTTAAGTATCCATGGTGTTATAATTAAAACTAATGGAGAAAAAATAACTGTTAATATAGGTGAAAATGAAAACGATCCTATCTTTACAATAACAGATTTATTGCCACATTTAGCAATAGATCAAATGGAAAAAAAGTTAAAAAATGCTGTATCTGGTGAGGACTTAAATTTATTAATTGGTAGCATTCCTTACGGAGATAAAAAAATTTCTGAAAAAGTTAAATTTAATATTTTAAAATTATTAAATAAAAAATATGGAATAGTGGAAGTTGACTTATTAAGTTCAGAATTAGAATTAGTTCCAGCATTTAACGCTAGAAGTTTAGGATTTGATGAATCTATGGTCGCAGGATACGGTCAAGATGATAAAGTTTGTGCATATTCTTCTTTTGCAGCATTGATGAGTTTACACCATGTAAAAAATACTGCTGTTTGTATTTTATCTGATAAAGAAGAAATTGGAAGCATGGGAAATACTGGTATGGAATCACATACTTTCGACTTTTTTATTTCTGAAATGTTGAATAAGTTAAATCAAAATAGACCAAATCTTTTAGACAGAGTATTCTGCTTTTCAAAGATGTTATCTTCTGATGTTGATGCAGGTTTTGATCCTATATATGCATCTGTTTCAGATAAATATAATGCAGGATTTCTAGGAAAAGGTATATCTATAAATAAATATACAGGTGCAAGAGGTAAATCTGGAGCTTCTGATGCTAATGCAGAATATGTTGCTTGGGTTAGAAATATTTTAGAAAAAAATAATATAAAATATCAAATTGCTGAACTAGGTAAAGTTGATATTGGCGGTGGAGGTACAATTGCTTATATTCTAGCTAATAAAGGTGCTGATGTTATTGACTGTGGTATTCCACTTCTTTCAATGCACTCTCCATATGAAGTAACAAGTAAATTTGATATATATGAAGCTTTTAAGACATATAAGGCTTTTTGGAGTGAATAAGAACAAAATGCACATAATAAGATTCTTTATCCTTGTAGTTTAGTTGCATGTCGCGTCTTTGTTCGCACATCAATTTTACGTAAGGAAAATGTGTTGATTTTATTTTAAAAAGAACTTTAAAAATATCTATACCAAAACTTAATTTTCTTTTGGCTATGCAATTTGTAAAGCAAAATATACATCTAGCATAGCCTTTTCCTATTTTAATAAAGGCAAAATTTCAATTAATGCACATAAAAATTCAATTTGTTTAGTTGACAAAGAACCTGCCTTTTCCACTAATTCTATTTGAGCTTTTAATTCTTCATTATTTATAAATTCTTTATAGATAACAGCTGGAGGAATACCTAAAAGGTTTATATAGTTAATTAAAGTTTCTTTTCTAACACCTGATTTACCTGTTTCTACTCTAGAGATAAATTTTTCAGATACATCTAATTCCTCAGCTAATTGAGCTTGTGTCATTTTTTTCTTTATTCTGTATTCTTTAAATACTTTTCCAAAAGTTTTATCAATAGTTTCTTTTGAAAAATTCTCCATGTTTTCCTCCATTCTTATTAATTATATTAAAATCTAATTTTATAAAAATATTTAGAATATTTAAAAAATTATACTTTTTAAAAATTTAAATAAAAATTAAAATCAAATATTTATTAACTATTGTTTAAAAAAGTTTAAAATTAAATTGCATCTAATATTATAAAACACTACATATTATCCCCTATATAATAGAAAAGTATAACAGTAAGTTTGACAATAAAAAACAAACTATTAATGCGATTAAAAAAATCAAAATTGGAAAATTTTGCATATAACGGTTGAATTTTCGTACAAAATGTGATAATATACTCTATATAAGCATTTCTTAATATCTTGCACAAAAATGTACTCATTTATATATCAAAATCTATTAATGCAAAGGAGGTTTTTATGGAAGATAAATTGTATGATTTAATGAAAAGAACAAATGATATACTTGAAAAAACAAAAAAACAAGCTACAATATACAAAAATGATCGAATAAGACTATTAAATTATTATAATAGCAAAACAAATATTGAAGAATGGGAAAATTTTGTAAAAGAAATGGAAGAAAAAATAGCTAGGAGTTAAAAAAGTGGTAGATATAAAATTTGTTGAAAATTTATTAAAAAGAATAAATATTTGTATTAGTAACGGAGACTATTATTCTGCTAAAGAATTAGCTCTTCTTGAACTAGAAAATCTACATCAAAATCAAACTCAAAAGAAAAAACAAAAAAATTTATTATTAAAAAAAAACCCTACTTCTTTAACTAAAGAAGAACTTATACAATTCATTCATGATTATTCTACATATCTTTATTATGAAATATCTTCTTGTGATAGTTTAACAAAATTAAAAACTTCTATTATTTTTATAGATGAATTTTTTGATATAAAAACCAATTAAAGTATCATTTTAGTTATACTTATTTCTTGTTAAGTTCTTATTTTTATATATTTTTTTCTTACTTTTAGTATACTTAAATAAAGATTTCATCTATAAATTCAAAATTTTAAGTTAGTTTATTATAATTTTTTTATCTTAATTTAGATAGTCCAAATAGTATTTTATTTTTAAAAATGCTGATATATAAATATTTCATTAAAACTAGATTATTATTCAAAAGTTTTATTTTAATAAATATTTATATACCAGCATTTTAATTTTAATAAACTTCTTAAATAAATTATTCTTCTCTTTGTTTTTTTTGAATTTTTAATTCTTGATATTTTTTTCTTGCTTCTTTTGTAAATCCTACTACACAATTTGGATTTTTACTAGTTACATATTCTACTATTTTTCTTAATTCTTCTTCTTTAATCTTTATTGTTACAGGCTTTCCTTCAATTAATTGTATAACAGCAGATTTATTTGTAGTGATTCCATTTGTTTTGTGAACCATTTTATAAATCCAACCTATGTTATCAATTCTACTAATCCTTATATCCATTGTAGGAAAAGCATAAAAATAATCTTTTCCAAAAAATATTTTCCTTGTTCTTAAATCAAAATCTTGATTTTTATATTCTTCTTCCATTTTTTCTATATCAAAATTTTTAATTTTCTGCCATTCTTTATACTGCTTACATTTTTTTATATTTAATATTGGAATAGCATTTTTTATAATATTATATATAACTATTAATAATATAACACCTATAACTATTACTGGAACTAGAATATTAGTCTTGAGATCTTTTAGTGCATCTCCTGAAATGTTTGTTATATATGAATTTACTTCATTTATAGATATTCCCCAATTAGTTGCTAATGTATTTTTATATTTTTCTACTACATCTTTTGTAGCTTCATCATAAAAATCTCTTAATTGAGTTTGAATTTCTACAACTTCACCATTTTCAATTCTTTGTATATATCCTTCTGCAAGCTCTTTATCCACTAATATAATTAAAGCTTTGTCTTCATCATCCTTAAGAGCAATGTCTAGGTAATAGCCTTCTAGTACATTATCTTCATAATATGCATATCCTGTATCATAAATTTTACTACATTCTAATGTAACAACTTTCCTATTATGTGAGTATTTCTCTGCATCAGCAATATTTGAAACTTTTGGTGCTTCTCCTTTTATTAAGTATTGTAAATCATGATTTAATAAAATTATAATTAGCATTATCGCTAGTACTACAAATATAAGTAATTTTACCATTTTCTTTTGTTTTATTTTTTTAATTATATCGTAATTTTCCATAACCTACCCCTTTTTATTATTTTTTATATAATTATTATACTATTTGTTAATATATCACATAAAAGAAAATTTCTCTATAGTTTTTTTAATATTATTAAAAATTAGGTTACAGGGTGTTATAATTAATATATGCAATTTGATTTACCTTTTATTTTAATTTGTACAATTTTACTTTTTCTAACTTTTTCATATTTTCTTTTAATTTCAAATAATGAAATTTTCTCCCATGTCCAGGATATATTTTACTAGGTTTTAATCTGATTATTTTTTTCCATGACTCAATATATTTTTCTTTATCTTCTATCCAAATAGTAATTTTATTTAAACTTGGAAATCCATTCATAGCTGCATCTCCACAAAATAAAATACCTTCTTCAGTCATTAATGAAATAGAATCTTTAGTATGACCTGGTGTAAAATAAATTTTACCTTCTAATATTTTTTCTAATTCATCTTTATTTTTGTCATTTATTTCAATAAATCTATTAAAATTTTGCTTATCTATTTTTGGATATATATGTTGTCCTCTCCCAAATACTTTCATTATATTACAAAAAAGTAAAGCTAATATGCTACTACATCCCCCCTCAAAAGAATTTTGTCCTTTTTTTAATGTATCTTTTGCTTTTGGATGAATAATCACTTTTACATTAGGATTTTTCTTTAAAAATTCATCTAAAAATCCCGCATGATCGTCATGAGCATGTGTTAAAAATATATAATTTACTTCTATATTTAATTTTTTCAACTTTTTAACAACTGAATAATAACCATTATCATACCCTGTATCTATCATAATATAACCAGATTTGGTTAAATAAATATACGTATTTACTATTCTATTTCCAACATTATATATTTTCATTTAAAAACCTCCTAAAAAAGTCAAGTTCTTTTTAATACTATTGAACTTATTTTACCACATTTCTATTCATAATCCTAATTTTATTTTTCTATATACAAATTTTATCCACTTATTTATAAAAATATATAAAGAAAAAAATTTCATTATTAAAATCAATTTAAGAATTACAAACGATTAAATATTAATAAAATTTTCTAAAAAATTCTGGAAAGATTATTCAGACTGGTAAAAATAAAATAAGATATTTTTGAAAAAATACGCTGTATTCGTATAAGACTGTTATTGTGAACCTAAACTTGATAAAAACAAACTTCTTTTTCTTGGCTAATGGATTTGTTATAAAATAAAGTAATTTAAAATATAATTTTATAGCAATAGCGAAAACTTAAAGTCGAAAAAAGTCTAAAAAATAAAAGTTTTTCGACTTTAAGCAGAAAAACTTTACAAAAAATAAGGAATATGGTATTATTATTAAAGAGGTGAAAGCTATGATAAAAAGGGAACTGTATTTAAAGAAAATAAGAGATTTATATGATAGTGAACTAATAAAAGTAATTATGGGAATAAGAAGATGTGGAAAATCTGTATTATTAGGACAAATAATTGAAGAAATAAA
>CALXAU010000071.1 GCA_944386355.1 uncultured Clostridia bacterium | reverse complement strand
AAAATGATTATAATAATCTTAGGTTGACAGCATTGACAGTTCAGTAAAAAAATTTTTCTGACTTTAAAATGCTTTTTCAGGCTTTTTTATAAAAAATTAGACTTAACACACATTGAATAACTTAATGATTTATGTTCTTACTGAACTGTAACAAAAACTTAGTTAAAAATAATTAAAATACTAGATTTTTATCTTTTTTTGTGCTATATTATTATTGTATTATTTATATCTTATTGAATTATTATATATTGGGGTGTCGCCAAGTGGTAAGGCAACCGGCTCTGACCCGGTCATTCGTAAGTTCGAATCTTACCACCCCAGCCATAAAAAGTTTTCGTACTATTCCCATTCAATTGTAGCAGGTGGTTTTGAAGTAATATCATAAACAACTCTATTTACATGATTAACCTCATTTACAATACGACTAGATACTTTTTCAAGTACCTCATAAGGTATTTTGCTCCATTCACCAGTCATAAAATCAGTAGTATCTATAGCACGAAGTGCAACTGTATAATCATAAGTTCTTTCATCACCCATAACACCAACAGATCTTAAATTTGTAAGTACAGCAAAATATTGATTTATTTGTTTGTCTAGACCACTATTTGCTATTTCTTCTCTAAAAATTGCATCAGCATCTTTTAAAATTTTTAATTTATCTTCTGTAATATCTCCTATAATTCTAATTGCTAATCCAGGGCCTGGGAAAGGTTGTCTAAATACTAAATTTTCAGGTATTCCTAATTCTAAACCTGCTTTTCTAACTTCATCTTTAAATAAATCTCTTAAAGGTTCGACAATTTCTTTAAAGTCAACATGCTCAGGTAGTCCACCAACATTATGATGACTTTTAATTACAGAACTTTTTCCTTTACCACTTTCTATTACATCTGGATAAATTGTTCCTTGTACTAAAAAATCTACTCTACCTATTTTTTTAGCTTCTTCTTCAAAAACTTTTATAAATTCTTCTCCAATAATTTTTCTTTTTCTTTCTGGATCACTAATTCCAGCAAGCTTATTTAAAAATCTGTCCTTGACATTTACTCTAATTAAATTAATATCAAATTGATTTTTGAAAATTTCTTCAACTTCATCTCCTTCATTTTTACGAAGAAGACCATGATCTACAAATATACAAACTAAATTTTTTCCTACAGCTTTACTAAGTAAAACAGCAGCAACAGAAGAATCAACTCCTCCAGATAATGCACATAAAACTTTTTTATCTCCAATTTTCTCTTTTATATTTTTTATACTGTCTTCAACAAATGATTCTATTTTCCAGTCAGCACTACATTTACATATTTCAAACAAGAAATTTTTGATTACTTTAGTACCGTTTTTAGAAAGACTTACTTCTGGATGAAATTGTATACCATATAATCTTTTTTCATTATTTTCTATTCCAGCATTTGGACAAGAAGTAGTAGAAGCTATATTGTAAAATCCTTCTGGAATAGTTTTTACAAAATCAGTATGGCTCATTAAGAATGTATTATTTTTGTCAAATCCGTTTAATAAAACAGAATTATCTACAATTGAAACATTTGTTGTACCATACTCTCTTTTAGAAGCCTTAGCTACTTCACCACCTAGAATATGTGTCATTAATTGCATTCCATAACATATTCCTAAAATAGGTATTCCTAAATTAAAAATTTCTTTATCACATTTTGGAGCATTCTCTCCATAAACACTTGCAGGCCCTCCTGTAAATATTATTCCTTTTGGATTTTTTTCTTTTATCTGTTCAATGTTTATATCATAAGGAACAACTTCAGAATATACATTACATTCTCTAACTCGTCTTGCAATTAATTGATTGTATTGACCTCCAAAGTCTAGAATTAAAATTAGTTCGTGTGTTTTCAAATTTATTACCTCCATTTTTAAAATTTTACATAATTTTATCATACGGGTAAAATTTTGTAAACCAAATTGACAGAATTTGTGGATTAATATATAATTAAATATGTAATTATTAAATTAATTTGGAGGTTAAAGATGAATTTAAAAAAGTTTTTTAAAACTATAGCTGCTTCAGTTTCTGCTGCTATATTAGTTGCTTGTGGTAAAGTTGATAAAACAGAAAGTTTGCCAACAACTTCAACACAGCCTACAGAAGAAACAGAAACTACTAAAAGAGAAACAGCAAAAAACAATGAAACAACAAAAGCAACAAAAGAGACAGAAGTTAAAACAACTGAGGAACCAACCATTATTTTTAATGATGAAGATATCGAAGTTGAAGTAAAAAAATATACTATGACAGAATTACTTGATAAATATAAAAGCGAAGGAGCAATAAAAGAACTTTCTAGTGATGAAATAAATGAACTTTATCATGTTCAAGAAAATTTAGAAGATGTTGAAAATTATATTAACCAGTTAACACCAGAGATTAAACAAAATATTTGGCAATCTATTTTAGCAATATTAACATCAAAAATATCTGAAGAATTAAATACAAATTATGGTGATTTCGAGATATCTTCTGAAAATCTTGCTGTTATAGAGGGCACTATTTATGTTGTAAACGGTACTGAAAAAAGAGAGCTTCCTTTAGGCCTAAAAGACGGTAATGCAATTTTTAATATGGATTCATTATCAGAAAATTATTTAAAAATGCAGGAAGATCTTAATGATTATATTTTAGTTAATGAAAATAATGAAGAACATTCTAATATACTAGAAAAATTAGAAGAAATTAAACCTTTCTTAAATAAAAATAACTCTTTATATGATAGAATTAAAAGTTTTAACTCTGATGATAATAATACAATTTATAATTTTGAACGTGCAGCAGAAAAGTATACAAAGGGAAATCCTGACGGCTTTTCTAATTTGATGATGACAACTTTAGAAAATACTATTCCAATCTTGAAAGAAGCTATACAAGAAAATATTAATACTTCATTAAATCCTATTGTAACAAAAAGTTTAAAAAATAATGAACAATATAAAAAGGCAATAGAGAATAATCAAAACAATGAAGTAGCTACCGTTATAAGTGTAGGAGAAGATGGAGATTTAGAGGTTTGCGTAAAGGATAATGAAACGGTTTTATCTACGTTGCATATAACATCTATTGACTGTTCTTCAATTAATGTACTTTTAAATACACTAAATGGTTTAGAAACAGAAATTTCTGGAATATATGATCTTCCAGAAACTGATCGTGAAATTAATAAGAAAAATATTTTTGAAGAATTATTAAAATTATATCCTTCTATAATTGATACTGTTGAAGGAATAAAGATAGAGGATAATAAAATAGTCATAGATCCTCAAGAGGAAGAACAAAAAGAGGAAAAAATTGCATTGCAAGATGGAACAAATGTATATATACCTAAAATTAACGATGAAGGTGTTGAACGTGCATAAAATTTAGAGTCAAACCCCTAAACTAGTAGGTATATAATTCTCATCAGGAGGATACACATATTCTTCTGATGGTTTTTCTATTTTATCAATTTTAGTTACATTAATAATAGGCATATCTCCGTGATAATCACCTTTAGTAATAGTTCCTATTAGTTCTATCCATGTACCATCTTCAAAACTTTTAGCATTTTCATATTCGCATAAAAAGCCTACAATTACAGATTGAAAATTAGAACTAATAATCATATCTCTTGCCAAAACAAACTGAGTATCTTTTAAATCTAATACTCTATATACATAGCCTGTAAATTTAATATTTTTGCCAACATAATCATCAATATTATCATGAACAGCTTTTAAAACATTAGTATAATTTTTTGGAGTTATTGAAAAAATAGTATTTGAATCCAAAATAGAGTTTTTAGCAACACTATTTGCTCCATAAAAAACCCTATAACTTACAACGCATAGAATAATAATTAGTAATATAACTACCAATATAAAGAAATTTTTAAAGATTTTACTTCCATTAACTTTAATATTATATATAAACATATTTAATCCTCTTTCTTTTTTATTTTATAGATTCGTAGAAAAGTGTTTTTTTAATGTATCTTTTTATATAAAGAAATGTTAAGTTCCTTTTGACAATGCATATTTGCAAAATGAAGTCAATATGTGAAGAAGCTACAAAACTCTTTTCTTTTTTAAATGTATTCAAAAGAAATGTTTTTATGAATTATTTATAATATAAATCAAATTAAAAAATCAAAAATAAAAATTATTAAAAAGTTAATACTTGTTTATGAAATAACACTTAATAATCAAGATATTAATATTTTTTTTGATTATTAAGAACATAAATATTAGTGAATTTAATCTAAAAAATTAAAAATATTGTAATTGTTCTAAAAATTGCTTGATAAAAATTAGTTTTAATGATATAGTAACAAAGTAAAATTATAAAAATTCAGGAGGAAAAAATCAAAATGAGTATATTCAGAAAAATATTTAAAACATATAGTGAAAAAGAAGTAAAAAGAATAATGCCTATAGTAGATCAAATTAATGAACTAGAAGAAAAAATATCATCATTAAGTGATACAGAACTAAGAAATAAAACAGAAGAATTCAAAAAGCAATTAAAAGAAGGAAAAACACTAGATGAAATACTACCAGAAGCATTTGCTGTAGTAAGAGAAGCATCAAAAAGAGTATTAGGATTAAGACATTTTGATGTTCAATTAATAGGTGGAATTATTTTACATCAAGGAAGAATTGCAGAAATGAAAACTGGAGAAGGAAAAACATTAGTTGCAACACTTCCAGTATATTTAAACTCATTAGAAGGAAAAGGAGTACATGTAATTACTGTAAATGATTATCTTGCTAAAAGAGATAGTGAATGGATGGGAAAACTATATAAATTTTTAGGACTTTCAGTTGGTCTTGTTATTAGCGGAATGGAACCTGCACAAAAGCAAAAAGCTTATGCTTGTGATGTAACATATGGTACAAATAATGAGTTTGGATTTGATTACTTAAGAGATAATATGGTAATTTATAAAAACCAATTAGTACAAAGAGATTTACATTATGCTATTGTCGATGAAATTGATAGTATATTAATAGATGAAGCAAGAACGCCTCTTATTATATCTGGTAGAGCTAATCAATCATCAGATCTTTATAGAAAAGCAAATGACTTTGTAAAAAGATTAACTCCAAAAATAATAGTAGAAGAAGATGTAAAAGATTTTGAACAAGCAGAAGACAATGAAAATTATGACTATATAGTAGATCTAAAAGCAAAATCCGCTTCACTTACTCAAAAAGGTATAAAAAAGGCAGAGACTCAATTTGGACTAGAAAATTTCAATGATTTAGAAAATTCTACATTAGTACACCATGTAAATCAAGCATTACGTGCACATGGAATAATGAAAAAGGACATAGATTATATTGTTAAAGATGGAGAAGTTCTTATAGTAGATGAATTTACAGGACGTATTATGTATGGTAGAAGATATAATAATGGTCTTCATCAAGCAATAGAAGCGAAAGAGCATGTTAAAATAGCAGATGAATCGAAAACTCTAGCAACAATAACTTTTCAAAATTATTTTAGAATGTACAATAAATTATCAGGTATGACAGGTACTGCAATGACAGAAGAGGCTGAGTTTGAAGAAATATATAACTTAGATGTTGTAGAAATTCCAACAAACAAACCTATGATAAGAAAAGATGAAAATGATGTAATATACAAAAATGAAAATGCAAAATTTAGAGCAATTGTAAAAAGTATAAAAGAAAGTCATGAAAAAGGACAACCTGTTTTAGTAGGTACAGTTTCAATTGAAAAATCTGAAAAATTAAGTAAATTATTAAGACAAGAAGGTATAAAGCATGAAGTGTTAAATGCAAAATATCATGAAAAAGAAGCTGAAATAGTAGCACAGGCAGGAAAATTTGGAGCTGTAACAATTGCCACAAATATGGCTGGACGTGGTACAGATATTATGCTTGGAGGAAATAGCGAATTTCTTGCAAAAGAAGAAATGCATAAAAATAAAACTCCAGAAAACTTAATAGAAGAGGCAAATACATATTATGAAACAGATGAACAAGATATATTAAGAGCTAGAGAACAATTTAGAAACTTAGTTAAAAAATACGATGAAGAAATAAAAGATGAAAAGCAAAAAGTAATAGATGCAGGTGGACTAAAAATTATAGGAACAGAAAGACATGAGTCAAGAAGAATAGATAACCAGTTAAGAGGACGTAGTGGACGTCAAGGAGATATTGGAGAGTCTAAATTCTATATTTCATTGGAAGATGATCTTATGAAAATTTTTGGTGGAGACATAATAACTAAGGTATATAATACTTTAGGTGCTGACGAAAATTTACCAATAGATTCTAAAATAATAACAAATGCCGTAGAAAATGCTCAGAAGAAAGTTGAAGGAAGAAACTTTAGTATACGTAAAAATGTGCTAAAATATGATGATGTAATGAATGCTCAAAGAGAAATTATTTACAAACAGAGAAGAGAAGTATTAAATGGAGAAAATATTAATAATAATATTTTAAATATGATAAATACAATTGCAGAAGAAACTGTAAATGCATATATAGAAGGTGAAAAAGAAACTGTAAATATAGAATCTTTAAATACAGAAATAATGAATATTTTTGGAATTGAAGATATGATATCATATATGAAAGAGCGTGAAAATAAACCTCAAGAAATAATTGAAGAATTAAAAAATAGAGCATTATCAAAATATACATCAAAAGAGAACGAATATGGTTCAGATCAAATGAGAGAATTAGAACGTGTTGTAATGCTTAAAGTTGTAGATGAAAAATGGATGAATCACATAGATAATATGGAAGAATTAAAAGAAGGTATAGGTCTTCGTGCATATGGACAGCAAGATCCTGTTGTAAAATACAGAGTCGAAGGTATGGACATGTTTGATGAAATGGTAGCTGATATAAAACTAGATGTTGTTAAAATATTAATGAATATTAGAAAACAGTCAGAAATAAAAAGAGAAGAAGCAGCAAAAATAACAGGGGCAGCATTAGAAGCTTTGAATAGTGTAGATAACGGTCAAAGAATAGCAAATGCAGATATAAATAGAACTGTAAAAAATGAAGGACCAAAAGTTGGAAGAAATGATCCTTGTCCATGTGGGTCGAACAAAAAATATAAAAATTGCTGCGGTAGAAACAAGTAAAATAGGTAATTACAAAGGTTAGCAGATAATTATATTTTATATTTTGTCAACGAATTGTCAACCTTAAAAACTGTATAATAAATAAATTAAAA
>CALXAU010000070.1 GCA_944386355.1 uncultured Clostridia bacterium | reverse complement strand
AATGTAGAGGTGAAATATGAAATCTAATTTTTTTAAGTACATTTTTATAATATTTGTTATAGGAATAATGGCATTTGCGATATATAAAATACAAAAAGACGAAACTAACCAAAAACAGCAACAAGAAATTACTAATGCAAGGCAAGAAGAGGAAAAACAGACACAAATTAAACTAGGAATAGCAAGTATGGATACAATAAATCCAATACTTACAAACAATAAAAATGTACAAGAAATAACAAAATTAATATATGAGCCACTCATAAATTTAACACAAGATTACAAAACTGAGCCATGTTTAGCTATAGAGTGGGCAAAACAAAATCAAACATCATATATTATAAAATTAAGGGAAAATGTAAAATGGTCTAATGGACAAGAATTTACCGCAGATGATGTAAGGTTTACAATAGATAGATTAAAAGATAGTCCAACAATATATGCTTATCAAGTACAATATGTTATAGGTGTTGATGTAGTTGATAAATATACAATAAGAATAAATTTAGATAGAGAAGTACCTTTTTTTGAATATAATTTAACTTTTCCAATATTATCAAGTAAATATTATGAAGGAGAAGATTTTAAAACAACATCAAAGAATGCAAGTCCTGTGGGAACAGGAAAATATAAAATAACAGAAGTACAACCTTCTTATTTAACACTAGAAAAAAATACTAACTGGTGGAATAAAGAGCAAAATTTATCATTAGATAAAATAACAATTAATTTATATTCATCTGTAGGTGAATTATATAATAGCTTTAAAATAGGAAATATAGATATAATAGGAACATCTAATACAAACTTACAAGAATATATAGGAACAATAGGATATAACAAGAGTGAGATGAAAGGAAGAGAACATGATTTTCTAATAATGAATACACAAAATTATTTTCTATCTAAGCCAGAAGTAAGAAAGGCAATAGCATATTCAATAGATAGAGAAAATATTGTTTCTAGTATATATGGAAGTAATTATTATACATCAAGTTTTCCATTAGATTATGGTACATGGATATATCAAGAACAAGATGTAAGTTTAGGATATAACCCTGATCAAGGAAAACAATTATTAATTGATAATGGTTGGACATACAAGTATAAATATTGGCAAAAATATGAAAATTATAAGACTCAAAGAATTGTACTAAATTTATCAGTAAAATCAAGTGATGAAAATAGAGTAAAAGTAGCTGAAAATATAGCTGCACAATTAAGAAATCAAGGTTTTAGAATAAATGTTGTAAAACTATCAGATAGTGCATATAGTTCTGCAATAGAAAAAAAGTCATATGATATAATGTTATGTAGTACATATTTATCGCCTAGCCCAGATTTAACGACTTATTTTGGAAAAAATAACCTTGCAAATTACTCAAATGAAGAAGTAACAACAATTATGAATGAAATAAAAAATTCAACAGATGAAAATGTATTAAAAGAGAAATACAAAAGATTAGGAGAAATTTATAAAACAGAAATACCATATTTGAGCTTATATACCAATAAATATACTGTTGCATATAATACAGGATTAGTAGGAGAAATAACGCCTAATTGGTTTAGTATGTTTTATAATATAAATACTTGGTATAAGTAATAATTAGTAATATTACAATTTATTTATATATATCATTTGTTAATAAAAATATGTGAAAAGTAATACATTAGTAACTAATACCAGATAAAAAATTAAAAAAAGTATTGACAAAACAAAAATTTGGTGTAATAATAAACGCATCGAACAAAAGTTTAAATAGGAGGAAGAAAAATGTTAGAAAATACAGAAAAGAAAAAAGCACTAGAAGTAGCGATGAGCCAGATAGAAAAACAATTTGGTAAAGGCTCAGTTATGAAATTAGGAGAATTTAAAGCAATGGAAGTGGAAGCAATACCAACAGGAGCTTTAGGATTAGATATTGCATTAGGTATTGGAGGAGTACCAAGAGGAAGAATAATAGAAATTTTCGGACCAGAATCTTCAGGAAAAACAACTTTAGCACTTCATATAGTAGCAGAAGCACAAAAAGCAGGAGGAGAAGCAGCTTTTATAGATGCAGAGCATGCATTAGACCCAGTATATGCAAAAAAATTAGGAGTAGACATAGATAATTTAATAGTTTCACAACCAGATACAGGTGAACAAGCACTAGAAATTACAGAAAGTTTAGTTAGAAGTGGAGCTTTAGATGTAATTGTTGTAGACTCTGTTGCAGCACTTGTTCCAAAAGCTGAAATAGACGGAGAAATGGGAGACTCACATATGGGATTACAAGCAAGACTAATGTCTCAAGCATTAAGAAAGCTTGCAGGAGCAATAAATAAAACAAAAACAGTTATAATATTTATTAATCAATTAAGAGAAAAAATAGGAGTAATGTTTGGCAATCCTGAAACAACAACAGGTGGTAGAGCATTAAAATTCTATGCATCTGTAAGATTAGATATCAGAAAAGTAGAAAACATTAAACAAGACGGAGAAGTAATAGGAAGTAGAGCAAGAGTGAAAGTAATAAAAAATAAAGTTGCACCACCATTTAGAGAAGCCGAATTTGATATTGTATATGGGCAAGGTATATCAAAAGAAGGAAATATCCTAGATATGGCTGTAAACTTAGATATTATCGAAAAAAGCGGTTCTTGGTTCTCATATAATGGTAATAGAATTGGACAAGGAAG
This sequence comes from uncultured Clostridia bacterium, assembly GCA_944386355.1. Lineage (GTDB taxonomy): Bacteria > Bacillota > Clostridia > TANB77 > CAG-508 > CAG-269. The sequence goes on along the minus strand of CALXAU010000070.1, from coordinate 4,651 downwards.
AGAAAATGTAAAAAGATATTTAAAAGAAAACCCAGAAATATTACAAGAAGTAGATAAAAAAGTAAGAGAAAACTTTCAAAAAGCATTTGAACAAAGCCTTGGTGAAGAAATAAAAAATGAAGACGAAGAAGATGAAAAAAAGGAAAATTAAAAAAGATAGGTAAATGAAATGTATACAATAGAAGAATTTGATAAAGCAAAAACAAAAATATTGAAATATATCATGTATCAAAAGAGAAGTGAAAAGGAAATAATAAATAAATTTTCAAAAACAATAGAGGAAAATTTATTAGAAGATATAATTAATTATCTTAAAGAAGCAGGATATATTAATGACAAAGAATATATAAATAAAAAAATAAAAGAATTTATACTATTAAAAAACCTTTCAATAAAAGAAATGCAATATAAGTTATTACAAAAGGGATTAAAAAAATCAGATATAGAAGATTGTATATTTGAAAATATAGAAAAACTTGAAGAATACGAACAAAAATCTGCACAGAATTTAGTTCTAAAAAAATCTAATACAATGGAAGTAGAAGAAATACAACAATTTCTATTAAAAAAAGGATATAAAGTGGATTCAGTAAAAAATGCAATTAAAGAAATACAAACTTAAAAAGAAAGAGGAAAACAAATGGCAACACTGTTAACATTAGAAACAAAAAAATATTCAATAAAAATTGATAATTTTCAAGGACCATTAGATTTATTATGTCATTTAATAGACTGTAATAAAATGAATATATATGATATAAAAATAAGTGAAATTACAGATCAATATATAGAATACTTAAATCAAATGGAAAAATTAAATTTAGAAATAGCAAGTGAATTCTTAATTATGGCATCAACTTTATTATATCTAAAATCTAAAAAATTACTTCCAAAACAAGAAATTGAAGAGGAAGAAATAACAGAAGAAGAACTAATAAGGAGAATTATAGATTACAAGAAATATAAAGAAATAAGTAAAGCATTAAAAGAAAACTATATAAAAACAGGAAATAGATTATTTAAAATGCAAGAACCAATACCACTTCCTAAACAAAAAATAGAGCAAAAATACGATGCTACACAAATACCTGATATATATAGCAAATTAATTGAAAAAAATAGAGAAAAAATAAATCAAAATGCTAAAAATATCGAAAAAATCGCTATAGTAGAAAACTATACTGTTGGAAGTAAAGTAAAGGAAATGTTTAAAATATTAATAAAACAAAAAAAGTTTGTATTTAATAAGTTATTTTCTATAAACAAACATAATAAACAAGAAGTAGTAACGGCTTTTAGCGGACTTTTAGAAATGTCTAGAAGAAGCAAAGTTCAAACAAATCAGGAAGAATTATTTGGAGATATTACAGTAGAAAAAAATCTTAAAAGAAAAATTATTTAAATAAAATTTAATTAATATGCAAAAAACTAAGATAAAATCATACAGGTAACATATATTACAACTAATAGCTTTTTAAAATAAATCGATTAAAATATAAAAAAAAGGAAAAACTATATATAAATCCCTTAAAAAGGAGGTATTATGTTAGTTATCCTTTTTTTAATTTGTATATTTTTTTTGATTATATTATTAAGTAGAATAAATATACAAATAAAAAACTTACAAATAATTTATCCTAAAATAGATAAAAGTAAAAATAACAATAACTTAAAGATTATAATAAAATTAAAAATATTTAAAAATATCACTTTATTGAAAAAAAATCTTACTAAAAAAAATATTAAGAAAATTAACGTTCAGAATATCCAGGAAAAAATAAAAATAATAGAAAAAAACACATCAATAACTGAAGACTATAAAAAATTAAAGAAAATTGCAAAAAAGAAATATTTAAAAATAAAAAAAATATATTTAAAAACATATATAGGAACTGAAAATGTTATATTAACATCTTTTTTAGTCGCAGGTTTTTCAAGCATAATTTTTATATTTTTAGGAAGGAATATGGAAGATTACAAAGAGCAAAATATAAATATATATCCTGTTTATAATTACCAAAATCTTTTAAATATTGAATTTTCAGGTATATTTGAAATAAAAATGATACATATTATAAATATAATATATATCTTAATACAAAAAAGGAGAGTGGAAAAAAATGTCAGAACACCCAATAGAAGGTCTTATGGTTACAGCTATGAATAGTATTCAAGACATGATAGATGTAAACACTATTATAGGAGAGCCGATAGAAACATCAAATAATACGGTCATTATACCAATATCAAAAGTCTCTTTTGGATTTGCAGCTGGAGGAAGTGAATTCAAGGGAGAAACAATAGATGAATATACAAAAAGAGAAAAAGAAGAAGCAATACAATATAGATTACCATTTGGAGGGGGCTCAGGAGCAGGAGTTTCAATTAATCCTATAGCTTTTTTAGTTGTTCAGCAAAATAATGTTAAATTAATGCCTATAAATCATACTTCTTCTATAGATAAATTATTAGATTATGTTCCAGAATTAATGGATAAGGTACATTGTATGATGAATAGATGTATTGAAAATAAAAAAGAAGAAACTAATAAAATAATAAAACAAATGCAAAATAAAGCAAAAGAGAAGGAAAAAGAAGTAAAAAGAAAAGAAGAAAAAATTGAAGAAACAATGGATAAAATTAAAAATGTAAATAAAGATAATGTAGAAGTATATGAAGATTTGCAAGAATTTATAGAAGATGAAGATGAATAAAAATGCTAAAAGGTTATAATAATTTGTGTGCAATTTATTTTACACTATCTACACTTATCTATATATTAGGAAAGTCAATATGACTTTCCTAATATATAAAAAATAAAGAGCTTTATCATTTTTATTATATCTTTTTGTCATTAATAATTTCTTCTTTTACCATTTCAATAAAATCTTCAATTTTCATAGTATATTGTTCTGTAGAGCTAAGTTTACGATAACTAACTAAACCATCTTGAACTTCTTTATCTCCAATAATTATTGTATATGGATTTTTCATTTCACTACTTATCTTTATTTTTTTATTCATTCTTTCATTACTGTCGTCTAATTCAGCTCTAATATCTTGTTCAAGCAATTTATTCAATACGTTTTTACTATATTCACCATGCTTTGGAACACTTATAGGTATAATATTAACTTGAACTGGAGATAAGAATAGTGGTAATACTCCTTTAAATTGCTCTAATAGTAAAACTAGAAATCTTTCATAAGACCCAAGTATAGCCCTATGAATCATTACAGGAGTTTGTTTTTCTCCATTTTCATCAATATAATATAAATTAAATCTTTTTGGTGTAGCAAAATCAAGCTGGATTGTTGGAATTTGAATTTCTCTACCTAAAGCATCTTTAAACATAAGGTCTATTTTTGGACCATATAGAGCCGCTTCTCCTTCACACTCTTTATAATCTAAAGTTAGTTCTTCACAAATTTCTTTTAAAATTCTTTGGCTTAATTCCCAGTCTTCACTACTGCCAATATATTTTTCAGGATGCTTACTATCTCTTAAAGATAGTGAAACCCAATAATTGTTCCATAATCCCATTTTTGAATAGAAATCTCTAATAATGTGATACATATTAATAATTTCATCTTTTACTTGATCTATTCTACAAAATGAATGTCCATCTTCAACAGTAATTGCATATACTCTTGATAAGCCTCCAACTGAGCCTTGCAATTCTGCCCTATATTGTTTATCCGATTCCATATATCTAATAGGCAAATCTTTATAACTTCTTATTTTTGATGCATATATTTGTGTATGGTGAGGACATTGAACAGGTTTTAAAACAAACTCATGACCTTTAGGGGAACTAACCCTAAAAAGTTCATCATTAAATTTTTTTGCATGTCCTGATGTTTCAAATAAGTTTATATTGGCAAGTGATGGACAACTAACTTTTTTAAATCCATACTTTTTGCAGATTTTCTCAATTTGTTTTTGTAACTCATCCTTTACTATTGTACCTCTTGGAGTATATAATGGGAGTCCTGCTCCTAAAAAATCTGAAAAGCAAAATAAATCTAAATCTTTACCTATTTTTCTATGGTCTCTTTCTTTTGCTTCTTCTAAAAATTTTTCATATTCAATTAGTTCCTTATTTGATGAAAAAGCTTTCCCAGATATACGATTAATCATTTCGTTTTCAATATTACCTTCATAATAGACACCACTAATTCGCAATAGCTTAATATATATTTCATTACTTTCATTTTTTATTTCTTCTTCTAATTTCGGTAAATCCTTTTCTCCAATATTATCTTCAATTTTAAATTCAAAATAAAATTCATTTTCATCTACAAATAGATTGTCTAATTTTACTTCTCCATACTTTTTAATAATTACTTTCTTTAGTAATTCTGCTCCTTTTTCATTTAACATGTTTATTCCTTCTTTCTATATTTATTTTAATAGAGGGATTTTAATTTAATTATAGTATCAATTTCAATTATGGTTGTGGTTTTGGTATCAGTATCATTTTCGGTTTGAGTCATATCAATCATCTCCTTTAACAAAAAAATACGAGTTTTATTACAACTTTGGATTGTAATAGAACTCGTAACTTAAGCATTGTTTTTTAAGATACACTAAAACAATCAATTACTATATATAATTGACTTAATATTATTGGTTAAATTGGTTATTTTTT
>CALXAU010000069.1 GCA_944386355.1 uncultured Clostridia bacterium | reverse complement strand
AATAAGAAAATAGATGAAACGTAAGAGGCTGTAATATAATTGTAATTAAAATGTAATATATTTTTTTAGTATATAATTTCTTAACTAAATTGTACAGTATAAAAATAGTTCTAATTAAGGTAAAATAGCTTAATAGAGCTCTTTTTTCATTTTTTTGACTTTTTAATGTATAATTTTTTCGAAATCTCTTTATCGTTCATTTTGACGCTGTAATATTCCTGTAACGCAATTGTAACGTGCATTTTCAAACAATATATAGTATAATTACTTCATAAAGAAAAGAGGTGATTTTACATGATTTATTCTGAAAAAGAGCTTAACTTAATAAAGAAAAATTATGAAGATAAACTAAATAAATTACAACAAGAAAACAAATTAAAAGAAAAAGAAGTAAAATTATTAAAGGCTCAAAATAAACAAAAAGATGAAGTAATTAAAGATTTAGATAAATATAACTATCGTGGACAATGTGAATCTTTAAAATTAGAAAATCAAGAATTAAAAAAAAGTTAAACAAGTACGAAGAGCTATTAGGGATTGCGAAAATCAAGCTAGAAAAAAACAGTAGTAATAGCCTAAAACCTTCATCTACAAATGGGTATAAAAAAATTATTCAAAATAATCGTGTAAAATCAGGTAAGAAACCAGGAAGAGAAAAAGGTCATAAAAGATCTGCTCCAACAGTAACAAAAAATCCAGATGAGATTATTAAAGTTTCAAAAGTTGCTACATGTACTTGTGGTTGTAAAACAAAAGACCAAGAAAGAGTTGCACGAGATTTAATAACAATTAAAGTAATAACACATACAACACAATATGTTGGAGTAAAAACAGTATGCCCATGTTGTAATAAAGAATATTTACCAAAATTTCCAACAAATGTGAATAGCATTGTTAACTATGATGAAGAAATGAAAGCAATACTAGTGTATTTAAATACATATTGCAATTTACCAAACCAAAAAGTATTAGTAAAAGGGCCTCCAATATTAAGGAAAGCTCTTTATTTTTATTAAAAACCATTAACTAATAACTTTTGTCCTAAAAATTTTATAAAAAAACTTGACAAATGAAAAAAAATATTGTAAAGTAGAATAGCATTACAAATAAAAAGGAATAAAAATGGAAGAAAAAATAAAAATAAGCCTTTTATATCAATTATATGGAAAAATGCTTACAGAAAAACAACAAGAAATAATCGAAGACTATTATAATAATGACTTATCATTATCTGAAATAGCAGAAAATAATGATATAACAAGACAGGCTGTTAGAGATATAATAAAAAAAAGTGAAAAAAAATTAAATTCATATGAAAAAACACTAGGATTAATGCAAAAAAGCATAGAGCAAAAAAATAAAATAGAAGAGATTATAAAAATGCTTTCAAATATAAAAAAAGAAGAAATAAAAGATATAGAAAAAGAACTAAAAAAACTATTAAATCTATATTTTTAAAATTAAAAAAGAAAGTGTGGGAAAGAAATGGCTTTTGAAGGATTATCTTCAAGATTACAAGAAATCACAAGAAAAATAAGGCGGAAAAGCAAGAATAACAGAATCTGATTTAAAAGAAATGTTAAGAGAAGTTAAGCTTGCACTATTAGAAGCAGATGTAAACTACAAAATAGTAAAAGAATTTATTAATACAATTCAAGAAAAGGCCCTAGGGCAAGATGTATTAAAATCATTAACACCAGGACAACAAGTTGTAAAAATAGTAAAAGATGAGATGATAGAATTATTAGGTGGAACAGAAAGTAGAGTAAATTTTACACCAAATCCACCAACTATTATAATGCTTGTAGGATTACAAGGGTCTGGAAAAACAACAACATGTGGTAAACTTGCAAATTTATTTAGAAAACAAGGAAAAAAGCCTTTGTTAGTAGCTTGTGATGTATATAGACCAGCAGCCATAAAACAACTACAAGTTGTAGGAGCACAGCTAAATATACCAGTATATAGTAATGAAAATTCAAAAGATGTTGTGCATATTGCAAAACAAGCAGTAAATGTTGCAATTTCTAAATTAAATGATGTAATAATTTTAGATACAGCAGGAAGACTTCATATAGATGAAGAATTAATGGATGAACTAAAAAGATTAAAAACAAATGTAAAACCACATGAAATACTATTAGTTGTAGACTCGATGACGGGTCAAGATGCAGTAAATGTAGCACAAAAATTTAGTGAAACAGTTGGAATAGACGGAGTAATACTAACAAAATTAGATGGAGACACAAGAGGTGGAGCAGCATTATCAGTAAAAAAAGTAACAGGAAAACCAATAAAATTTGCAGCAACAGGAGAAAAGCTTAGTGATATAGAAATATTTCATCCAGATAGAATGACATCTAGAATTTTAGGTATGGGAGATATCTTATCAGTTATAGAAAAAGCAGAAGAAAATTTTGACTTAGAACAAGCAGAAAAATTGGAAAAGCAACTAAAGAAAAAAGAATTAGATTTAGATGATTATTTACTACAAATAAAACAAATAAAGAAAATGGGATCATTTTCATCTTTATTAAAACTAATACCTGGAATGAACCAGTTTAAGGATATAAAGGTAGATGATAAAGAATTTGAAAAAATCGAGGCAATAATTTGTTCAATGACAAAACAAGAAAAAAGAAATACCAAACTTTTAAATGCAAGTAGAAGACAAAGAATTGCAAAAGGAAGTGGAACATCTGTACAAGATATAAACAAATTCATAAAATCATTTGAAATGACACAAAAAATGATGAAGCAAATGCAACAAAATAAAGGTGGAATGAAAAAGTTAATGAGTAAAATCAATCCAAAAGATTTAAAAAATCTTAAGATTTAAAGGTTAAGTTACAATCTTATAGATATAAGAATTAAATTATAGTTAATTGAAACATTTTAAAGGAGGTGAAAGTAATGGTAAAAATAAGATTACAAAGAGAAGGAAAGAAAAAAGCTCCTTTTTATCACATCGTAGTTGCAGACTCTAGAAGTCCAAGAGATGGAAAAATAATTGAACAAATAGGAACATATGATCCTATGACAAATCCAGCTACAATAAAATTAGATACACAAAAAGTAGAAGCTTGGATAAAAAATGGTGCAAAACCAACAGATACTGTAAAAAAATTAATAGAAAATGCAAATAAAAATTAGTAAAAATTACAAATGACATAGGTTTAGTAAGATTTACAAAAAGAAAAATTAGGAGGAAACGATAATGAAAGAAATATTAGAAACTATAATAGTAAATTTAGTAGATGAAAAAGAAGCCGTACAAATAAAAGAGCTAGAAGGAGAAAAATCAGTTGTTTTCGAAGTAAAAGTAGCTAGTGGCGATATGGGAAAAATAATTGGAAAACAAGGAAGACTTGCTAAATCAATTAGAACAGTAATGAAAGCTGTAGCTAGTAAAGAACAAAAAAGAGTTACAGTTGAATTTATAGGATAATATTTTAAACAAAGAAAGGAATATAAATTAGTTTTAATACTAATTGTTAAGAAAAATGGAACAGTTTTTAGAAATAGGTCAAATTGTAAATACTTTTGGAATTAAAGGTATGATAAAAGTAAAAGCCTTTACAGATGATATACAAAGATTTTCTGAATTAAAAGAAGTTCTAATAGATGAAAAAGAATATAAAATACAAGAAGTAAAATATCATAAAAATATGGTTTTACTACAATTAGAAGGTATAACAAAAATAGAGGAAGCAGAGAAATTAAAAAATGAATATTTAAAGATAAAAAGGGAAAATGCAATTCCTTTAGAAGAAGATACCTATTTTGTAGTCGACTTAATTGGTTTAAATGTATATTCTGACGAAAATGAATATCTAGGTGAACTGATAGATATTTTTAATACAGGAAGTAATGATATATATATTGTAAGGCAAGAAGAAAAGCCTCAATTACTATTACCTGCAATAAAAGATGTAATAAAGCAAATAGATATAGAAAATAAAAAAATAATTGTTCACTTAATAAAAGGTCTAGAATAAAGGAGTTATAATGAAATTTGATGTTTTAACACTTTTTCCAGAAATGTTTGATATTATGGGATACAGTATAATTGGAAAAGCACAAGAAAGTGGTTATATTTCAATAAATACTACAAATATGAGGGAATTTTCAAGAAATAAGCACAAAAAAGTTGATGATACTCCATATGGTGGAGGTGCTGGAATGGTAATAAGACCTGATATTATATGTGATGCATATAATTCTGTTGTAACTAAAAAATCAAAAGCAATATATTTATCTCCGCAAGGAAAAACATTAACACAGGAAAAAGTAGAAGAGCTGTCAAAAGAAAACCACATTATTTTAATATGTGGACATTATGAAGGAATAGATCAAAGAGCAATTGATATAATTAAACCTGAAGAAATATCAATTGGAGATTACATATTAACAGGAGGAGAACTACCTGCAATGGTGTTAATAGACTCAATTAGTAGATATATTCAAGGTGTAATTAATACAGAATCTATAAAAGAAGAAACTTTTAGTACAGGTTTATTAGAATATCCACAATATACAAGACCAGAAACATATAAAAACTTAAAAGTTCCAGACATATTACTTTCTGGACATCATGAAAATATAAAAAAATGGAGAAAAGAACAATCCATAAAAAATACTTTCGTAAAAAGACCAGAATTATTAAAAAATAGGGATTTTTCGAAAGAAGAAATTGACATTTTAGAAAAAATAAAAAGAAATGAAGTACCGAAGTAAAAGGTACCGCTCAAAAAATAGAAAAGGAGGTAATTTTCTAAATGGATATTATAAAATCAATTGAACATGAACAAATGAAAAATAAAATACCAGAACTAAAAGTTGGTAATACAGTAAAAGTTCATGTTAGAATAAAAGAAGGAAATAAAGAAAGAATTCAAGTATTTGAAGGAATAATTATAAAAGTACAAGGTGGAGGAGTGAACCAAACATTTACAGTAAGAAAAATTTCTTATGGTGTAGGAGTAGAAAAAACATTTTTAGTACATTCACCACTTGTAGAAAAAGTTGAACTTGTAAGAGTAGGAAAGGCAAGAAGAGCAAAATTATATTATTTAAGAGATAGAGTAGGTAAAGCTGCAAAAACTAAAGAAAAAATAGGTGCAAGAATAGAAGATAAAGAAATAGTTCTAAAAGAAGATGTTGAAGAAATATCTGAAGAAGCATCTACACCAGTAGAGTCAGCACCAGAAGAACAATCTGCTATAACAACTGAAAATGTAGTTGAACAAGAAGTTGTAGATACAGTTAAAGAAGAACCAGTAGAAGATAAAAAAGAAAACTAATTTATTTTTAATTGTAAAGGAAAAATCGAAGATTTTTACGTATACAAAAAGGTTATTTTGCATGTGGACGTCGAAATCTTTGATTTCGTAACGTCCAATTTCCTTATATAAATAGTGCTATACTAATAAAATTAAACAAATTATTTAATAATTAGAGCTCATATAAAAATTATCTTTAGGCTCAAATAATATTATTATTTGTTTAATTTTATTTATATAGCATTATTTTTTTACCCTAAAACTTTGAATTTACATATTGACTACAATTTAAAAATTGTTATAGAATGTATAAGAAACAGCATATTATTAAAAAGAGGAGTGATTAAATTGAAAAAAATAAAATTAGCCGTAATCTTTGGAGGAATGTCAACAGAAAATGAAGTGTCAATAATATCTGGGACATCAGTTATAAAAAATATAAACAAAGAAAAATACGAAATATTTCCAATATATATAGATAAAAAGGGAACTTGGCACAAATATCCAGAAAATCAAAATCTAATGAATATAAAAGAAAATATATCTAAATTTATTAAAATAGAAAATGTAACTGAATATATTAAAAAATTTGATGTTGTATTTCCTGTTTTACATGGATTATATGGTGAAGACGGAACAATACAAGGAATGTTAGAATTATTAAAAATTCCATATGTAGGTTGCAATGTACTTGCTTCATCTGTTGGAATGGATAAAGCCTATACAAAAGTTATTTTCGAAAAAGCAAATTTAAAGCAAGCAGACTATATATACATAAGAAAAAATGATGATAAATACATATTTGTTGAAAAAGATTTTTCTGAAGAAATTTTAAATATAGAAGATATAGTGGAAAAAATAGTAAAAAATATTACATTTCCAATGTTTGTAAAACCTTCAAACTCAGGTTCAAGTGTTGGAGTCAGAAAGGTAGTTTCAAAAGAAGAATTAAAAAATGCAATAGAATATGCTTCATCTTTTGACAAAAAAATAATAATAGAGCAAGGTATAAAAGGAAAAGAAGTTGAATGTGCCGTATTAGGTAATGAAATTGTTAAAAGCTCATGTGTAGGAGAAATAATTCCAGCAGAAGAGTTTTACAGCTATGATGCTAAATATAATAATTCAGATTCAAAAACTTTAATACCAGCTAATATCTCAGAAGAAATTTCTGAAAAGATACAGTACTTAGCAATAAAAGCTTTCAAAGCAATAAATGGTGCAGGTCTTGCAAGAGTGGATTTTTTTGTAGAAGATGCAACACAGGAAGTATATATTAATGAAATAAATACAATGCCAGGATTTACAAGTATAAGCATGTACCCAAAACTTTGGGAGAAATCTGGCATTCAATATGAGGATTTATTGGATAGACTTATTCAACTAGCTTTTGAAAGATAGTTGTAATATGAATGCAATAGAAAAATATTTAAAGAAAAGGAAATAAAGAAAATGAAAATTTTAGCAGTAGGTGATATTGTAGGAAATTCAGGTATAGTAAAACTAAAAAAAGGATTAGCAAAATTAAGAGAAGATGAAAAAATAGATTTTATAATTGTAAATGGAGAAAATTCATCAGAAGGAATGGGAATCACCAGTAAGAATTTTGATGATATAATAAGTCAAAATGTTGATGTAGTTACAATGGGAAATCATACATGGGGAAAAAAAGAAATTTTTTCTTTTATTGATAATCCAAAATTAATAAGACCAGCTAACTATCCAGAAAGTGTGTTAGGTAAAGGATATGGAATTTATAAATGTAAAAATAAAAAAATAGCAGTTATAAATTTATTAGGAAGAGTAGGAATGAATATTTTAACAGATAATCCATTTATAGTAGTAGAAAATATAATAAAAGAAATTAGTTCAAAAGTAGATATAATAATAGTGGATTTCCATGCAGAAGCAACTGCAGAAAAAGAAGCTATGGGATATTTTTTAGACGGAAAAGTAACAGCAATTTTTGGAACACATACTCATGTACAAACAGCAGATGAAACAATTCTTCCAAAGGGTACAGGATATATAACAGATATAGGAATGACAGGACCTAAGAATTCTGTAATTGGAATGTCAACAGAGGTTGCATTAAAAAGATTTATAACAGCTCTTCCAGAAAGATATAAGATTGCACAAGGTGAAACAAAATTAAATGCAGTAATTTTTGAGATAGATGATGAAAATAATAAGTTAAAAAGTATAAAAAGAGTACAAAAATAAAAATTTTAGACAATAGTGTCGAAAAGCATTAATTTATGCGATGAGAAGTATAATAATTTTATAAAAAAGACTTTACAAAAATTTCCAGATACTATAAAATACATCATGCAAGAGTTGCAACAAAAAAATAAAAATTATAGGAGGCAAAAGAAAATGGAAGTTTTAAAAATTTCATCAAAATCAAATCC
>CALXAU010000068.1 GCA_944386355.1 uncultured Clostridia bacterium | reverse complement strand
ATTAACAGAGGAAGTAGCTTTATATGTTAGAGTAAGTACAGAAGAACAGGTAATTAATGGAGATAGTTTAAGAACTCAAAGAGAAGAATTAACTAAATATGCTTTAAATAATGGATTTCATATTTATGGTATTTATGAAGATGACGGTTTTTCTGCTACTAACTTAAAAAGACCTGCTTTGCAAAGACTTTTAAAAGATGTTGAACAAAATAAAATTAATAGAATACTTATAACTAAACTTGATAGACTTTCAAGAGGTGTTAGAAATTATTATAAAGTATTAGATGTTTTAGATGAACATGGTGTATTTTGGCAAACTGTATTTGAAAAATATGACAGTTCTACTGCTAGTGGAAGGTTGCATATAAATATTATGCTTTCTGTTGCAGAAAATGAGTCTGCACAAACTTCTGAAAGAATTAAAAGTGTATTTAAAACCAAGGTTGAAAGTAAAGAATTAATAAGTGGAAAAATACCAATCGGACTAAAAAGACAAGAAAAAAAGCTTGCAATTGATGAAGATAAAAAACAAGTTGTCTTAGATGCCTTTCAATTTTACAAAGAAACTACTAGTGCTTATCAAACATTTCAAAAATTAGATTTAAAATATCCTGAATTACAATTAAATTATATGAGAGTATATAGAATGCTTACTAACAAAATATATATTGGTATTAAACAGACAAGATATGGCGATATTGAAGATTTTTGTCCTGTATTAATAGATAAAGTTGATTTTGAAAATACTCAAAGACTTCTTAACAAAAATGCAAGAAAACCTTCCTCTGAAAATTCTGGTGGTTATATTTTTCAGGGATTGCTCAAATGTGCTGAATGTGGCTATACTTTAGGTGGTAAATTTTATTCTAAAAATATTGAAAGCTCAAAATACTATTACATTTGTAAAAGACATCATTTGTCAATGAAATGTTCTTGTAAGACTAACTTTAATGAAGTTAAAATTGAAGAAAAACTTTTACAAGAGTTTAACCGTCAATTAGAACAATATATTAATAATTATGAATATAAAGAAAAACATTTTAAAGAAATGGATATGTCAAAAGAAATTACTTCTATTGAAAATAAGTTATCCAAATTAAAAGACCTTTACATTAAAGATTTAATAAGAATTGAAGATTATGAAAAAGATTACAAAGAATATATGAGACAACTAAATGAACTATATAAACAACAAGAAAAAATAGAAATTAATACATCTGACACAAATTTAGAAGTTTTAAAATCATTTTTAAACAATGATTTTACTTTAATATATAACTCACTTTCTCGAATAGAAAAAAGAAGATTATGGCTATCTGTAATTGATTTTATAGTAATAGACAAGGACTATAACATACAAATATTTTTTATTTAGCCGGTTAGTACTTTTTCACTTTAACATCTGGAAGTGTTATATCTAAATCAAATTGCTTTCCACCAGAGATTACTCCGTCTATATCTAAAACTGGACACATAGGTTTTTTATAATCCATTTCCATTCTAATCTATCCTTTCTTTTTTGTTACTCTTTTTTAGAGCTTCTTAATATATAATATGACTATTTTGTAGAAAGTTGACAGATTTTATCGGACTATAATAATATAAATTATTTATTTGTTTATTTTACAAAAAATATCTACCACTTTATATAGTGATAGGCATTTTTAAAAAATATTTTTTAAATTAAATGCATTTTTTTCTTCTATATGTTTTAAAATATAAATAGTTTTATCTAATTCACTAACAGCCTCTTTATATTCTTGTACTTCTATAAAACTTTTTAAAGATGTTAAATCTGTTTCTACTTTTTCTAACTCGTCATGTTCAATATAATATGCTAATTTATCATGTCTTTTATTCCATTCATCATATATTTCTAATATTTCATTCTTTACTTCTTCTGTTAAAATATCTTCTTGCGTTATTTTACTTTTTAATTCATCTAGTTTTTGAGTAGTAATATTTATTGTTTCCTTTGTATAATTTTGAGTAATTATATTTCCTATAATAATTGATATAACAATTATTGTACAAATTATTAATTCTTTTTTCAATTCATACTCCTCCAATAACTTTAAAAATTTAGCTTGTTTTTATTATTATTTTTTCAAAGGCTGTGAATTATAACATTTTTGTTTTTATATTAATTTTGCTTTTTTTGACAAAACATTTGACCTTTTCCATCTATAGTTACTACTAATGCTTCTTCCGGTTTTATCTTAAATTTTTCAACTTCTTTTTTTAACCAAGAATAATTTTTTCCAATTGCTTTAAGATTTTTTTCCATTATTTTTCCGTCTATTACCAAATCATATGGTATACCTTCATAGTCTGGAAGTATATTAAAATCTTCTGGAATAGTATTTCTTTTTTCTGGTTTTTGTATTACTGTTACTTGCCCACTTGTTTCTAATATTGCATATTCAACATCTCCTAAATTAACCACATTATTGCCTCTTAATCTTTCTTCTAATTCATTTATAGTAAATCTTTCCTTTTTTAATGCTTTTTCATCTATTTTTCCTCTATAAATTAAAATTGTAGGTTTTCCACATATTACTTCTCTTGCTTTTAAACTTTTCATATTTATAATTGAAATAATTAAATGCATAACTAATAATCCTAATATTGGAATAATTCCATTTGAAATTGGTACTCCCGTTTCTGTCATTGGTATAGATGCCAAATCTGCTATCATAATTGATATTGCAAGTTCAAATGGTTGTAGTTGACCTATTTCTCTTTTTCCCATTAATCTCATAACAATTAATACTATTATGTATAAAAATATTGCTCTAAAAAATGTTATTAGCATTATTTTCCTCCATTTCTTAATACATGAAATTTATTGTTATCTTTTACTAAATTTGAATTTTTTATACAAAAAATTTTGTATAAATTAAAATTTTTCGTAAATAATACAATTAGAACCTTAAAAAATTTTTCACAAAATATTTTTAAACTAAGGAGGTCAACACTATGTCTGAAACACAAAGTAATAGTGCTAATGGTTCTTCAACAGTATGGCAAATTGTTGGTAGATTAGTAGCTTCTGCAATAGTACTTGCTATTACTGCATTTTTTACACCTGGTTTTTCAATTAATAATTTTTGGACTTTAGCAATAGCTGCTATTGTATTAACTATTATAGATTATTTAGTTATAAAATTCACAGGTTTACATGCTAGTCCTTTTGGTAAAGGGTTTGTAGGTTTTGCATTAGCTGCTGTTATTTTATATGTTACTCAATTTTTTGTAGCTGGATATACAATTTCATGGATGGCTGCAATTATTGGTGCATTAATCTATGGTGTAGTAGATTATTTTCTTCCAGGCAATCAGACAATGTAGTTAGCACTAATTTTATCTTATCTTTAAAAAAAATTAATATTTTCTAATTATTTTTAGAAAATATTAATTTTTTTATATCAATTATTAGTTTTTTATATTCAATTTATAACAATTAGCATATTTAGCAATTTTATGACTTTATTTTACAGTATAAAATTTTTAATTCTGGAAGTTGCGACATGCAAAGTGTAAAAAAATAATAATCTTAAGTTGACAGCATTGACTGAGCTATAGCCTATTTTAATTTATATTACTGTTTGTTACAGTTTTATTGTATACTACTTTACCAAATTTAATTTCATTAACCTTTTTTTGTAATTCCATAATTGGTATTGGCAATACTGAAATAATTCCTGTAATTATCCATTGTTCTAAATTTAATGGAACTAATTTAAAAATACTTGCTAACATTGGAACAATTACAACTGTTATTTGTACGAATATTCCTAATAAAAAACTTCCTATTAAATATTTGTTTTCAGTTATTCCAACTTTAAATATAGATTCTTCACTTTTTATATTAAAACTGTGGACTAATTCTAGTATTCCTATTGATATAAATGCCATCGTTCTTCCTACTTCTAAGCCATATAGATTATTACCTAGGCAGAATGCTACAAGTGTTAACATTCCTAGCATTATTCCTTCTAATATGATTTTATTCCATAACCCACCTGCAAATATTCCTTTTTTTGAATTAACTGGTTTTCTTTCCATAATATTTTTTTCAGGTGGTTCTAAACCTATTGCAATTGCTGGTAAAGAGTCCGTTACTAAATTTACCCATAAAAGTTGAATTGCAAGTAATGGAGATTTAAGTCCTAAAACTAATCCCATAAATATAGTTACTATTTCTCCAATATTTGTTGCAATTAAAAAATGTATTGCTTTTTTTATATTATCATATATATTTCTTCCTTGTTTTACAGCTTCTACAATTGTAACAAAATTATCATCTGTTAAAATCATATCTGCTGCATTTTTAGCAACATCTGTTCCACTTTTTCCCATTGCAATTCCTATATCTGCATTTTTTAAAGCTGGACTGTCATTAACTCCGTCTCCTGTCATAGCAACTACTGCACCAGTGCTTTGCCAAGCCTTTACAATTCTTACCTTATGTTCTGGTGTAACCCTTGCAAATACACTATATTGAGCTATTTCTTTTTCTAATCTACTCTGTGGAATCTCATTTAATTCTGCACCAGTGATTGCCTTATCATTAGGTTTCAAAATATCTAATTCCTTTGCTATTGCTTTTGCTGTTGCAATATGATCTCCTGTTATCATGACCGTTTTTATTCCTGCTCTCCTACACGTTTTTACAGCTTCTTTTACACCTTCTCTTGGTGGATCTATTAATCCTAGTAATCCAACAAAAGTTAAATCTTTCTCTATTGTAATACTATCTATTTTTTCTGGCATCTTTTCTAAATCTATGTAACTTACAGCAATTACTCTAAGTGCTCTATTTGCCATACTTAGATTTTCCTTTTGAATATTCATTTGATCTTCAATATTTAAATTTTTTACATAACCTTGCTTTAAAATTTTATTACATTTATTTAATAATACATCTGGCGCTCCTTTAGTTATTATTCTATATTTATTACCTATTTTATGAATTGTTGTCATCATTTTTCTTGTTGAATCAAAAGGTATTTCTCCAATTCTTGGCATTTGATAATATAACTCTTTTTTATCTTTTCCAATTTCTATTCCTTTTGAATATATAGCTATTTCTGTTGCTTCTCCTGTTATCTCTATTTTGTTATTTTCTGTTTTTCTCATTTCACAGTCTGTACACATCATAGCTAATTCCACTGCAAAATCATTGTTATCTGATTTTATTTCAACAACCTTCATTTTGTTTTGTGTTAATGTTCCTGTTTTATCTGAACATATTACACTACTGCTTCCAAGTGTTTCAACAGCTGGTAATTTTCTTATTATACTATTCTTTTTTGCCATTTTGGTTACACCTATTGAAAGCATTATTGTTACTATTGCTGGAAGCCCCTCTGGTATTGCTGCAACCGCTAGTCCTACTGATGTCATAAACATTTCTATTGGTTCTATTTTCTTTATTAATCCTATTATAAATATAACAAAACATATCATTAAACATGCTATTCCTAAAGTTTTTCCAACTTGCCCTAACTTTTTTTGTATTGGCGTTTCTGGAGATTCTTCTTCTATTATCATTCCTGCAATTTTACCAACATTTGTCTCCATTCCTACTTTAGTAACAACTGCTTTTGCATGTCCATTTACTACTATTGTTGCCATTGATGCTATATTTAACATATCCCCAAGTGGTATATTTTCTTTAAAAATTGAATCTGCATCTTTATGTACAGGCTCATTTTCTCCTGTTAAACTTGATTCTTCTATTTTTAATTGATAACTTTCTAATAGTCTGCAATCTGCCGGAACATAGTTACCAGATTCTAATATAATTATATCTCCTGGAACTAGTTCTTCTGCATTTATTTCTTGTATTTGATTATTTCTTATAACTTTTGCAATTCGAGGTGTCATCTGTTTTAAAGCTTCTATAGATTTTTCCGCTTTTGTTTCTTGTACTACTCCCATAATTGCATTTAATACTACAATACTAATTATTATTATAGAATCTATATAATCATTTTCTCCCTGCATTGTTGAAACTACTGCTGATATTATTGATGCTATTATTAATATTATTATCATAAAATCCTGAAATTGCTTTAAAAATTTGATTATTACACTCTCTTTTGGCTTATCTTTTAATTTATTTTTTCCGTATTTTAATTGTCTTCTTTTTACTTCATCTTCTGTTAGACCACTATTAATTGAAGTTTGCAAGTTTCTTATAACTTCTTCTTTTCTTAAAGTTTGCCACATAAAAATCCTCTCCTTTGTATTTTATAATTGATACTTAATTTTATGCTTGTCTTTGTTTTTTATGATAACTTTAGTTTTTAAAGAAAAAAAAATTAGTAAATAATATTCATTTTTAAATATATTTACTAAATTTTTTATTTACTTTATATGAAACTCTATGAACCGTTTAAGTTTCACAAATTAAAGTGAAAATAAATATTAAAAATTTTATTTTCAAAAGAAAGCGGATTTTTTAAATACATCTTTCCGTATAAAGCAAGGTTAAGTTACTTTTGAATAATATTTTTATTATAAAGATGCATTTTTTTGTTTAGTTTGGTTTGTTAAATTTTCTTTATTTTTATTAGTAGTTGTCGTTTCATTCACCTTTATTTCGTTTTCTTTCATTTCATTTTTATTATTTGTAGTATTTGTTTCTTCCTTTATTGTATTGTTTGTATTTGTATTAGGTTTTGTTTCTATTTGAGTATTTGAAGAAATATTTTGCTTATTTTCTGATGTATTATTTTTATTTACATTTTCTTGTTTTATCTCATTTTTTTGTGTATTTGTTGAAATTTGAGTATTTGTACTAGTGTTTTTATTTGGTTTAGTTTTCCAAGGATTATTTGATGCTGGGTCTGTTGGATCCCAATTTTTATATGGTGATTCTTCTGAACTTATCTTAGCCGCTGTTGGTTTTCCTAATGGTCCTGGATTTGAACTACTGTAAAATTCAACCATTGTTCCCTTTGGACAATTTGTATAAATCCATTTTGCATCTTCAACTGTTAGTCTTATACATCCTGCAGATGCACTTGTTCCTAATTTATCATACTCCCAGTATTCTAATGATGAAGGATCTCCGTTTTTTAAATAAGGAACTGAATGAAATAATATATTTCCTACTATTCTTGTACAATATTGTCCATATACATTTCCAAAAAGTGCATGCCATTTATACTTCATATCCATTTTATATGTTCCACTTTTAGGTGTAGCAGATCCAGTAGAACAAACCATTGCTTTTACTGGTACTGTATATTTCCCATTTTGGTCTCTTTTATATATTGTAACTGTATTAGCAGTATTATTTATTTTTATATAATAATTGCTTTCTCCCGTTGTTGTATTTGTTGAAGTTTCCGAATTGTTAACTGTATTTTGTTCTTGAGTTTGATTTGTTGTTTCTTCTGGTTTTTGATTTTCTTCTCCTAGTTCATCAGCTTGTCCTTCTAACTGTGCAATTATAATCTCCTCTGAGGAAACTTGTGTTGTCTCTTCTTTATTTTCTTTTTCTGATCCATATGAGATATCTATATTTACAAGGCAAAACAACATTGTTGACATTAAACATACAAAAATAAACATTAAAATTTTTTGTTTTATATATGGATTTTTTTGCTGGTTTTCATTCTTCATTTGCAACATCTCCCTACTTTTTGTTTACTTATTTATTATATCATGTATATTTTTAAGTGTAAATATTAATGTATGAATATTTATAAGTTCTTTTGACTGCTGGTTGCATTCACTATCTTGTTTTATAATTCTCTCCATTTTGAAATTAGCAACGGAGTCTTGCAATTTCCATATTTTCTTATTTATATCATAAAATTGTTATAAATACAATTATTTTCCAGATATTAGCAGGATAAAAACATGATTTTTTAATGTTAATCGAGCAATATACTGATACTTAAGCGATTGCTCGATTATATCTTAAAAATT
>CALXAU010000067.1 GCA_944386355.1 uncultured Clostridia bacterium | reverse complement strand
AATTACAATTCATTTTAAGTTCATGAACGAATTAGACGAGATTTTAGAATACATAAATGAGAAAAATGTTGTAATTAGTAGGGCAATATAGATGATTGTTAGTGAATAAATATTTTAAATATGTTCGTAAGTTTCTAACTTCTAACCTCTAACATCTAATCTCTAAAATATAGTGACAAAATACACCAAGAAGGTGGTGTAGCAGCACCTGTAGGAGGTCAAATATTTAGTGAAATATTACCATATTTAGAAGTTAATCAAGGAAATCAAGATGAAATTGAAGACATTGAACAAGTTATAACACCAGATGTTATTGGGAAAAATATAAGTGAAGCAGAAAAGATTATGAAAGAAAATGGATTAGAATTAGTAGTGAATTCAAGTGAAGAGATAAATAAAGAAGAATATATAATTACAAACCAAACTCCTCAAAGTGGAATAACAATTTACAAAGGAAATAAAGTTTATGTTAATTAAAATAGGGGAATTGTATACATTATTTACAATTCATTTTGAAACAGTTACAGTCAAAGTAGTAATATCTCTTGATAAAAACAACCATTGTCTGTAAATAAGTATGATAAAAATAGAAAGAGTAGTCAGTTAATATGTATTACCAAAAAAACAGAGAGATAATTATGAATATAGAGTTACGATTTTTTGAAGTCTTTGTAAAAAGACTTTCTTTTTTGAGTTTTTTCTGTTAGAATAGTTTCCAATATATAAAATTAACAATGATATAGACTAATTTATAAAAGAGATAAAGATTTACTAAAAATAGTAATAAAAATAAGAGAGGTGATGCCTATTGAATTTAGATATTTTTAATGATTTAATAGATAAATTAAAAGAAAGTGATTTAGTTCAAAATTTTATTGAGGAATTATCAAATCATTTAGAAAATTCTAAAGAAAAGGAAAAAAATAATATAATGAATATTAATAGTATAGAAGAAAAATATAAGTTAAACTCAGAATATGCTAATAAATTAAAAATTGAAAGAAATAAGATACTAGAAGAACAAGCAAGAAATTTTAATAATGATGAAAGCTTATATTATGTTTCATATAAAAATTCATTTAACAATAATTATCAAATAATTGAGTTTAATAAAATAAATGAAAATAAATCTTTTTATATAACTGGAGAAGAGTTGCCTAAAAATATATCAGTTGGTAAAGTTATGAGAAAAATTGATGATAAATATGAAATAGATAATGATATTACAAAACAGATTATGAAAAAAGTTGAAGACTGTGCAGAAGTATTAGCTAATGAACAAAATGAAGAATTAAAGAAGTATAGACAAGAGGGAGCGATATATCAAGTAGTGGATCATAGTTCAAAAGGAGTATTTTTACAAAACAAGGATAATAATGTTATATTTGAAGAAACTAATCTATCAGAAGAATTAATGGATAAAATAAGTAATGACTATATATTAAGTTATAAAAATGGAGAATATGTGTATGAGGAAGAACTCACAGATGATTTTTTTCAAAATTAGAAATAGTATTACAAAAAAATAGCAATTTTGCTATTTTTTTGTGTCAGTTTGACTAAAAAGTCAAAATATGATAAATTATATGTATACTTTATAAAAATGATGAGGAAAGGAAATATGAGAAAAATGCAGATTTTAGAATATACAAATCAGTATAGACAGAAAACAATAGATTTATTAATAAGGGTTGCTGTTAAAGAATTTGGATTTAAAGAATGGGAAGAATCATTTAAGATTTTTGAAAATGAAATGTATAAAGAAAATAATGGAATTTGTTATGTAGCAATAGATGATAAAGACAATGTGATAGGAACTATTAGTTTAAGAAAGATAGATAATTTTGTAGGAGAAGTTAAAAATTTTTATGTTGAGAAAGAATATCGAGGAACAGGGATATCACAGGATTTATTAGATACTTTAACCAATTTTGCAAAAGAAAGAGGATATGAAATACTAGAATTAGATTCATACAAAGAATTTAGTAGAGCTTTAAATTTTTATAAGAAAAACAACTTTTTTGTAAAGTCCGTAGAAGACAATAAATTTATATATTATAAATTACTATCACAAGAAAAAATAACAGTAATAGTATCTATATATAATATTGAAAAGTATTTAGAGAATTGTATAAAAAGTATCATTAATCAAAAATATAGAAATTTGCAAATTCTATTAATAGATGACGGATCAACAGATACTTCGGGAGAAATTTGCGATAAATATGCAAAAATAGATAATAGAATAGAGGTAATTCACAAGAAAAATGGAGGATTAGCTGATGCAAGAAATTCAGGTATATCCTTAGCTAAGGGAAAATATATTAGTTTCATAGACGGAGACGATTATATATATCCAACATTTTATATGGATTTGTATTATTTAATAAAGAAGTATAGTGCAGACATATCAGAATGTGACTTTTTACGAATTAATGAAGACGATGTAGAGAATGCAGAAGATATAATCTTTAAAGAAAATGAAAAATTAGAGCTAGGAGGAGAGTTAATTAATGGCAAAGAAGCCATAGATGAGCTATTTGGAACTAAATTACAATCTTATATAAAAAAAGTAATTGTATGTAACAAACTATATAGTACTAAAGTTTTAAAAGATATAAAATTTCCATTAGGAAGGTTGCATGAAGACGAATATACGACATATAAAATTTTAAATAATAGTAATAAAGTTATTACAACGAAGAAAAAATTATATGGTTATATACAGACTAGAAACAGCATTATGAGAAGAGAAATAAAACAAAAAAGAATAGAGGATAATTTAGATGCATATATACAATCTTCAAATTTTTTTAGAGATAGAAATAATGTACAAGTAGAAATGAAATGTAGAAGAAGATATTTAGAAATTTGTATTGCATTATCAGGAAAAATATTAAAATCAGAAAATAAAAATAAAGCAGAACTATTAAAAGAAATACAAGATAAATTTATTTTTTATTATGAAAAGTATTTAAAAGACATTGTTTTACATAATTCAGAAGATAGGGAAAAAAGAATTATCAAAATAATTATAGAAGCATATGAGGATTTAAAAGAAAAAAATAAAAATATAGGAGAGTATTGGGCAAAATGGCAGGAGTTGCTTAATGAACAATAAGAAAAAATATGTTCTAAAAATAAGGAGTGGGGATATATGTCAGAACCTATAAGATTTGGAATTGGCTTTTTAGCAGGAAGACCTAATGTGTGCAAGATAATCAATAGATATTATCAAGACATAATTGAGCAAGGTGAAAAATATGGAAAAGAAATTAAATTTACTATTTTTATTTTATATGATTTAAATTATCAAGGAACTAAAAGAATTGATTTTTATAATATAAAATCAGAAGTTTATAAAAAAATAGAAATTAAATATATTGCTCCAGAAGATATAGAAGAGGAAAAGAAAATTTTAGTATCTAGATATGATTTTAATAAAAAAGATATAGATTTAATATTAGGGCATGGCTATGCTAAAGCAAGAAATTCTATTATGTATTTTGCATTAAAAAGAAAGATTGATTATTTATTTTTCTGGGATGATGATGAATATTTAGTAGCAAATATTAGTGATGAAAATAATCAAATAGAATGGGTAAAACAAGATGATATACTACAGCATCTAAAAAATATAAAAAATGCAGATGTAACTGTTGGTTATAGATGTGGGAATATATCACCTGTTCCAAAGATTGAATATAATAATATTATAACAGAACAGGATTTTAAACATTATATAGATGGTATTAGCAATGAAGCTGTAACTTGGGATAAATTAAAAAATGAAGAAAGGCAGGAGGGAGGCATTTCTTTTGCAAATAGAAAAATTGTTTTTGAAGGTAAAGCACATGAATTAAAAGATGTAGGAATTAATAATTGGTTGTGGGCATCAGGTATATGCTTTAATTTAAAAAGATTAGAAAATATACCAGCCTTTTATAATCCTCCTTTTGCTAGAGGAGAAGATACATTTTTATCTACATTATTAAAAAATGCAAAAGTTGTACAAGTTCCTACATACCATTTTCATGACGGTTTTTTAAAATATAGTAGTATTTTAGAAAATAAATTTCCAAAAAAGTTTAATAAAATAAAATTAGATGAAAGTGTTGAAGAAAGATTTTTAAGAACCTCTATAGGTTGGATAAAATATAAACCTTTATTAATATATATAACTGATAGAAAAAATTACAGTAAAATTATTAAACAAACCAGAGAAGATTTAGAAAAAGGTATTACAGCAGTAAATAAATTATTTGATACAGAAAGTTTTAATGTTTTATTAGATGAGTTAAATAATTATGATCATAATGTAAGAAAACATTATAATGAGTATATCAAAACAAATGAAGTTTGGAACAAATTAAAAAGTCAAATGAAGTTTTAACTCAATCATATAATCAATAAAAATAATATAAGAAATACCTCATAAACTACAAACTAAGTATATAAAAACTAAAAAGAGCTAATAAACAAATACCTTTAAATCTAGTAAAGGTATTCTTTTTGCCGACAAAATTAAATACCCATACTATAAAAGTGCAAAAAATTAAATATAAAATATTTTGAGAAAACTCATTAGAAAAACTTAAAGGAGTAATAACTGAGCCAACACCAAGGATAAGTAAAATATTAAGAACACAAGAACCAACAAGATTTCCAATTGCTAAATCTGTATCTTTTCTTATTACAGCAAGTATAGAAGTAATTAACTCTGGCATTGCAGTTCCAATAGCAACAATAGTTGAGCCTATAACTCTTTCAGAAATACTGAAAAATCTAGCAATATTTGAAGCGTTATCAACAACAAAATCTCCACCATATTTTAATAAAACTATACCTAAAATAACCATAAAAATAGAGGAGAGAATATTAATATCAGAATGTTTATTTTTATTTTCTTTATACGAATTAATAATATCTTTAATTTCAACAACAATTGGATAAGAAAAGTATAATAGAAATAAAACAATCAAAATAATACCATCAATGCGATTTATAGAAGAACTTGTACTACCTAAGTTTAATAGTTGCATAATAAATAAAACTACTGTAGATAATAAAGCAATTGGAATGTGAATAAATTTAGTTTCATTATTTGTCTTAATAGGAGAGATTAAAGCCATTAAACCTAAAATTAATAAAATATTACAAAAATTACTTCCTAAAGCATTACCTATAATTAAATCAGTAGAATCAGTTTGAGCTGAAAATATAGTAATAATTAATTCAGGAGCAGAAGTTCCAAGTGCTACGATAGTTAAACCTATTAACATTTCAGGAATATGAAATTTTGTAGCTAAGTTACTAGAACCTTTTACTAAATATTTTGCACCTATTACAAGTAATAAAAAACCTAAAGATATCATTAGTAGAAAAAAGAACATTTTTGCCTCCTCTTTTTATAACTAAGTATTATAATTATACAGAAATAAAATAAAAAATATACAAAATTTAGAAAAATCTTATAGAGTTATGATATAATAATTTAAATTTGATAAGAGCAACAGTTGTACAATTGAAGTATTTTAACCTTTCATTTGGCTCAGGCAAATCAAAAAAAACTAACTTTGATATATAGGAAATAATTAAAAATTTAATAATAAATTATATAAAAGGTGATAAAAATGAGAAAAAGACGAAGCAATAATAAATCTAAGCAATTCTTAGGTATAATTACAATTATAATATGTATAGCAATAAGTTTTACTTTTAAAAATGATATAATAGAAGCTGCAAAAAATAATAGTATAGATGTAAGTCAAACATATTTAAATATAGATGAAATTCCAGAATATACAGATAAAATCTATGTTACATTAAATAACAATATACCATATTTTGAAGAAAGTGATTATACTACTAAGAGTTTTGAAAATTATAGTAATTTAGATGAGCTAGGTAGATGCGGAGTAGCATTTGCAAATATTTGTAAAGAAACAATGCCCCCAGAAGGAGATAAGAGAGGAGATATAAGTAGTGTAAAACCAACTGGTTGGGAACAGGCAAAATATAATGGAGAATATTTATATAATAGATGTCATCTTATTGGATACCAATTATCTGATGAAGATGCAAATGAATTAAACTTAATTACAGGAACAAGATATTTTAATGTAAATGGAATGCTACCATTTGAAAATAAAGTTGCTGAATATATAGAAGAAAATGAAGAAAATCATGTTTTATATAGAGTTACTCCAATATTTAAAAGAGATAATTGTCTAGCTAGTGGAGTAGAAATAGAGGCCTATTCTGTAGAAGATAAAGGGCAAGGAATTTGTTTTAATGTATATGTATATAATGTCCAGCCAGGAATTACTATAGATTATAAAACAGGTAAAAGTATACAAAATTAATTTTTTATACAATATGAAAGTATAACTTTCATTTGAAAATAAAATATAATGTTTATTTTCACTTTGAGTTGCGAAACTTTCCTATTTGTTAATTACAACTTTAAAATGTATATATATCAAGGATTTTTTAATTTTTTTGTTCTTTTCAAAACATTGAAAGTATTGAAAATACTAGGCTTAATAAGTATTGAAAATTAAAATCATTCTTTTGTCGTTACTAGTTAATGATTTTAATGATAAATAACAAAAGTATTGATATATTAATATTATTTGGCAAAACATAGCTGGGGTTTAACAATCTGGATCTTGCCTGCAAAATATTAATATATCAATACTTTTGAGTAATAAGAAGTGAAAAACCATCAACTAGTAACTTTTGTCCTGATTAATTTCTGAAAATAATTGTTTTTATACTAGTTTTATGATATAAATAAGTAAAAGAATTTAAAAAATTGCACTTTTTGAAAAAGGATAATGCAGTAGAGGAATTAAAAGAGCTAAGTAACCCAAGAAGAAATTATTTAATACCACATTATTACAAATAGATTCAAAAGGAGTTTAAAACATATGAAAGATATAAATTTTATTCAAATTCTATGGGATTACATGAAAATGAATCATGAACTTAAAGATTCAGATTGCATTATTGGACTAGGATCAAAGGATACAAATTACACAAGATTATGGAGATAAGAAAAATATTGAAACAAAATTATAATATTAAATAAATGAGAGTGATAAATTATGCAAATACAAAAAAACGAAGAATATATTGTAGAAATTATAGATAATGGATTTGCAGGAGAAGGTATTGCAAAAATCAATAATTTTACTGTGTTTATACCAAATAGTATAAAAGGAGAAAAAGTAAAAATTTTAATCTTAAAGGTGTTATCTTATCATGCTTTTGGAAAAGTAATAGAAATCTTAAAAAAAGCAGAAAGTCGAACAGAAAGTGATTGTCATACATATAAACGATGTGGAGGTTGTAATCTAAGACATATTCAATATTCTGAAACACTAAACATGAAAAGAAATGCTGTTCAAAGTTTAGTGAATAAAACATTAGAGACAAATATTGAAGTAGAAGAAACTTTGGGAATGGAACATCCATATCATTATAGAAATAAAGCACAGTATCCAGTAGGCATAGATAAAGAAGAAAAGCCAGTCATTGGCGTTTTTGCTAATCGAACACATGAAATTATCCCAATAGAAAATTGTTTGATTCAAGATGAGAAAACAGAAGAAATTGCAAAATATATCGTAAACTATATTACACAAAATCATATTTCTATATATGATGAAAAGACCAGAAAAGGATTAATAAGACATATTGTTACCAAAATAGGAAAAAGAACTGGCGAAATTATGGTCATTCTTGTTATCAATGGAAAAGAATTTCCAAATGAGAAGAAATTCGCAGAAACACTAATAAATAAGTTTCCTAATATTAAAACAATTGTCAAAAATATAAATGAGAAAAATACAAATGTGATATTAGGAGAGAAAAATATAACGATATATGGAGAAGGATATATAACAGACAAATTAGGAGAATTAACATTTAAAATTTCACCATTATCTTTTTATCAGGTAAATCCAGTTCAAGCAGAAAAGTTATACATGATAGGTCTCAAATCAGCTAACATCACAAAAGAGGATGTTGTCTTTGATTTATATTGTGGAATTGGAACGATTTCTTTATTTATGGCAAAATATGCAAAAAAAGTATATGGTATTGAAATTGTAAAACAAGCGGTAGAAGATGC
>CALXAU010000066.1 GCA_944386355.1 uncultured Clostridia bacterium | reverse complement strand
CACAATAATTGCGAAGCAATTTTGTGCATGTGGACGTCGAAATCTTTGATTTCGCTAACGTCCAATTTTCTTATTTCTCATTAAAATAATTAACTAGTAACAATTGTAATTTTGAATTTAATAAGTTTATTGACTATTTCATAATTTTAGGGTATCATATAAAGAGAATTTTTAAAGAAATGAGGATTTTAAAGTATGTTATGTTCAGATTGTAATAAAAATACAGCGATACTTTTTTATAATAAAGTAGAAAATGGAAAAGAAAGCTTAGAAGGCCTTTGCTATGATTGTGCTAAAAAAAGAGGAATAAACCCTTTGGAAGTGCTATCTAAACAAAACGATGTTTTATCTGGAGACAAAGTAAATTTAGAAGATATGACAAAACAATTTGAAACTATTTTCAAAGATCTAGCAGAAAATATAAATTTAGAAGATATAGGAAATATGGACGGTGCAATTACATTTTCAAATGTAGATAATTCTGATGCAGATAATCCAAAAGTTTCTGGTGCTGCAATACCTTTAGGCTCACTATTTTCCAATATGTTTGGAGGTTCAAATTCACCAAAACAAGATGCAGAAAATTCTTCTGAAAATGATAGAAAAAAAGTAAAAGTTGATAAAAAGAAAAATGTAAAACAAAATAAGAAGAAAAAATTCTTAGATACATTTGGTACTAATCTAACAAACAAAGCAAAAAATAGTGAATTAGATATAGTAATTGGAAGAGATAAAGAAATACAAAGAATGGTTCAAATTTTAAATAGACGTTCTAAAAATAATCCTTGTCTAATTGGTGAACCAGGTGTTGGTAAAACCGCAATTGCACAAGGTCTTGCAATAAAAATTGCTAATAACAATGTTCCAGCAAAATTACTTAATAAAGAAGTTTATTTATTAGACATGACTGCAATAATTGCAGGAACTCAATTTAGAGGACAATTTGAGTCAAGAATGAAAGGTATAATAGATGAATGTAGAGAATATGGAAATATTATTTTAGTTATTGATGAAATTCATAATATTATAGGTGCTGGCGACGGTGAACATTCTATGAATGCTGCAAATATTTTAAAACCAGCATTATCAAATGGAGAGATACAATTAATTGGTACTACTACTTTAAAAGAATATAGAAAATATATAGAAAAAGACTCTGCTTTAGAACGCAGATTTCAACAAATTCTAGTAGAAGAACCTAATATTGAAGATTCAGTAAAGATACTAGAAGGTGTAAAAAAATATTATGAAGAATATCATAAAGTAAAAATTTCTACAGATGTAATTCGTCAAACTGTAATAATGTCAGAAAAATATATTCACGATAGATTTTTACCAGATAAAGCAATAGATATTTTAGATGAAGCTTGCTCTAGAATTAATTTAGAAAATAAAGAGCTATTTACTTTAGAAATGTTAAAACAAGAACTTAAAGCTGTTCAAACAGAAAAAGAAGAAGTAGTTGCTGCAGACTCAACAGAAGATTATCAAAGAGCTGCTGACTTAAAAACTAGAGAATGCCAACTTATGGAAAAAATTGATGATATAAATAAAAAGATGAAGCTAAAAAACTTAAATTTACAAGATATTGCATCAGTTATAGAAAATTGGACAAAAATCCCTGTAAAAAAGATAACTGAGGCTGAAACACAAAAATTATTAAACCTTGAAACCAATCTTCATAAAAGGATTATAGGTCAAGAAGAAGCTGTAAGTGCTGTTTCAAGAGCTATTAGAAGAAATAGAGCAGGTCTTAAAAGCACAAAAAGACCTCCTTCATTTATATTTGTTGGACCTACAGGTGTTGGAAAAACAGAACTTGCAAAATCTTTAGCATATGAAATGTTTGGTTCAGAAGATTCAATAATTCGTATAGACATGTCTGAATATATGGAAAGTCATTCAACTTCAAAATTAATAGGAGCACCTCCTGGATATGTTGGATATGATGATGCAGGACAATTAACTGATAAAGTAAAAAGGAAACCATATTCTATAATCCTTTTAGATGAAATTGAAAAGGCTCATCCAGATGTATTTAACATTTTATTACAAGTTTTAGATGACGGAAAATTAACAGATTCACAAGGAAATAGTGTTAGTTTTTCTAATACAATAATAATAATGACATCAAATGCTGGTTCTAATTTAAATACAAATTCAATTGGTTTTGGAAAACAGACTATTGATAAAAATAAAATCGAAGATAGTTTAAAAGAAACTTTCCGCCCAGAATTTTTAAATAGGGTAGATGAAATTGTCACATTTAATGCTCTTACAGAAAATGAATTATTACAAATAGTAGATTTAATGTTAAATGATACATCAAAAGCTCTTCAAGAAAAAGATATAACTATGAAATTAACTTCTGAAGCTAAAAAATTCATCTTAGAAAAAGGTACAAATATTAAATTTGGCGCAAGACCTTTAAGAAGAGCAATTCAAAGATATGTGGAAGATGAACTTTCTGATATGATTTTAAAACAAGAACTAGTTAATGGCCAAAATATACTAATAGATTTAGAAAATAATGAACTAAAATTTAATGTAATTTAGGAGGAATAATGTTAAAACATATACCAAATATATTAACTATAATACGTTTTTTGCTTATTCCTACCATTGTGTACTATATATTTAATGGAAATTATTTACTTGCTTTTATAATATTTACAATTTCAGGAGTAACAGATATAACAGACGGTTTTATAGCTAGAAAATTTAATTTAATCTCTACTTTTGGAAAATTAATGGATCCTTTAGCAGATAAATTAACTCAAATATGTGTGCTAGCCTCACTTTCTATGATAAACATTATACCTGTTTGGATTTTATTATTAGTATTATTAAAAGAATTTATTATGGTTGCAGGAGCATCTTTTCTATATGGAAAAGATGTTGTAGTATATAGTAGGTGGTATGGAAAACTAGCAACAGTTCTATTTTATATAGCAATTGTAAGTTCTTTATTAATTAATCAATTTTCTTTAAATAACTTTCAAAATATTGATTTATATTTGTATTATTTAGCATTATTTGCAACAATTTTTTCTCTAATTATGTATGTTAAATCTTTATACAAAAAAGGTTTTATAAATAAATCTGATTTAAAAAAAGAAGTTACTGTAGATAAAAGAGAAAAGAAAATAAAGTAATTTTGTATAAAATCCTAGATTTTGAAAATACTACTAATAAGAAATAACTTTATTGTATAGAAAAAATTATTACAATTACAAAAAAATTGTAACAAAATATAGAGATTTTTTCTTATACAATATCAAATATCATAACTTATTAGGAGGTATTTCATGAATAAGATAATAATTGCAATGATAAGTATAATTATAATTTTCTCTGCTATATTTCTTGCAATAAACATATATAGTCCAAATGAAGTAGAAAATGAAGATACTATAATAGCAAATATTGCAAATCAAGATAAAGTTTCAGATGAATGTGTAGAAGAATATGAACAATTAAATAATGAAAATATTGAAGAAGTTATAAACACTAATTCTAACGAAATAAAAATATCTCCAAATTGTTCATTTACTTTAAAAAAATATTATAAACAATGTGAACATGTGGTAAATGAATATTTAAGTTTACCAGATAATCTTATAAATAATACTAAGGAAGAATTACAGGAAAAATATAAAGACTGGACAATAGAAACTTTTGAAAGTAATAAAGTTGTATTATATAAAGAATTTGAAGGAGAATGCAATGAACACTATGTTTTAAAACAACTTAATGGAAAAATTGTAATTTATAAAATTGACTCATCAAATACAGAAACATTATATGAAGAAACAGAAATTTCTACAGATTATTTAACTGATGAAGATAAACTGCAAATTGAAAATGGAATAAAAGTATATGGAAAAGAAGCTTTAAATCAAGCTATAGAGGATTTTGAGTAATTAATTTTATCTCTTCATTCTTAAAAATTTTAAACGCTATCTCGCCATTTTCGTCAGTTCTAAATATTTTACATCTAAGGCCTTCAATTCTATCTAAAACCTCTTTATTGGGATGCCCAAAAGAATTATCTTTTCCAACCCCTATTAAAGCTATTTTAGGTTTTACAGCTTGCAAAAACTCCATTATCGAAGAGGTTTTAGATCCATGATGTGCTACTTTTAATATTGTAGCTTTTATTTTATCTATATTATTTGAATAATATTTTAAAATGTTCTCTTCAGCTACTTTTTCAATATCACCTGTAAAAAGTATACTAAAATTTTTATAAACTATTTTAAAAACAAGTGAATTGTTGTTCAAACTATTCTCTGTTATTACATTTTTTGAACTAGGCCATAATATATCAATATACACATTTTTTTCAATGTCAATTTTTTGCATCGCTTCAACTATATTTATATTTATTTTCTTTTCATTTACTATCTTTATAAATTTTTCGTAGTTTTCAGATTTTTCAAATTGTTTTCCTATAATTATATTTTTTACATCGATTTCTTGAATCACAGTCAAAACACCGTCTACATGATCTGCATCAAAATGACTAATAATTGCTAAATCAATTTTTGTAATTCCTCTATCTAATAAATATGGTAACAATGTCTTTGTTCCTACTTCTCCTTCTTTATTTATTTTTCCTCCACCGTCTATTAATATAGTTTTATTTTTTGGAGTTATTATAAGAGTACTATCTCCTTGTCCAACATCTATAAAAAATACTCTTAATGGAGGTATATAGACGACTTTTATTACTAATATACAAAAAATTGCTATTCCGATCACTACTTTTAGAAATTTTTTTCTTTTTAATTTTTCCCTATATTTATATTTAATAACTGCTATTATATTTCTTATCCTTTTTTGGGTATTATTTAAATTCTTTTTATAATAACAAAAAAATATATTTTTTATAATTATTATACTTACATAAAAAAATATAATAAAAATAATACTTGGTGTTGATATGTAAATTTTAGCCAATGGCAATTTCTCTATTAACTGGGTAAAATCTAGTAAAATATAAGTAAGTACTGAAATAATATATGCTATAACTTCTTGAAAAAAAACATTAAATAATATCATCAAAATTAATAAAAATCCTATTAAACCTATTGGCTCAATAACAATACTTACAAATAAATTAGTAATAATAAAATATATTCCTAATGTATTAAAATGAAATAAACAAATAGGTATTAAAATAATTTGAGCTGACATTGTAACAGCTAATATTTCTTTAATTCTTGTTGTAATATATTCAATATATTTTGAATGCTTTGTTTCTTTTTTATTCAAAAACTCTGAAATTGTTCTATTGAATAAAATTATACCTATAGTTCCTCCATATGATAATTGTAATCCTATATTACCTATACTATATGGATTATCAATTAAATTAAATAAAATTGCTATACTTATATTTGTAAATATATCTGGTTTTTTATTTAATATAAAACCTAAAATTGATATAATACTCATAATTCCAGCTCTTATTATTGAAGGAGTATATCCAGTTAAATTCATATAAAATATAATAATAAAAATAGAAATGATTTTAGTATATTTTATACCAATTATATTTTTTAATAATAGTTTAGAGCCTAAAATTAAATAAGTCATATGCATTCCAGATACTGCAAGTACATGTGAAATATTACTAATTCTAAAACTTTCTAATGTATCTTCTTCAATTCCTTCTGTTTTTCCAAGCATCATACCTAAAAATATATTTGCTATTTTTTCTGGAAATAGTTCAAATGTTCTGCTCTCTATTTTTTCTTTTATATTATAGTTAAAATTTATAATGTTTTCTTGTATTTTTCTGACTATACTTTTTACATTTATTATATTATTTTTATTATGTTGTCCGTTATTGTTTTTTGCTGAATTATCTAATATTTCTGTTTTTTCAACTTTTATACTGCCATATATCTTAATTGTTTTTAAATAATTTGAATAATCAAATCCTTTATAATTTCTTCTTGTATCTGGCTTTTGATATTCACCTATTATTTCGACAAAATCTCCTATTTTAAATATTTTCTCAGCTGATTTTGGAACATAGATGTAGTAGTAAATTTCTTTTTCGTGATCTAATTTTATTTTGTATTGGTTCATGTATTCTGTTTCTTTTTTATTTGTTTGAATTATTCCTTTAATATGGATTTCTTTATTTTGATTATAAATTTTTTCATATTCTTTATTTTTTATGATAACTATAGAATTTGAAATAATTGATGTTATTATGAAAATAAATATTATTTTTGAATTAATTATTAATTTTATGTATCTAAAATATCTTTTTAATGAAAATAATTTTAATTTTTTGAGTTTCTTTTTATATTTTTTTCTTTTGTTCAAAAATTTAACTTTTATATTTCCTCTGTAAAATATTTTTTTGCATATAGAAAAATTAGTTTTTCTTATCTTGAGCAAATTTGAAGTAGTTTTTACCTTTAACAAATATATTTTTCTTATTATTAAATATATTAAAAATATTAAAGAATAGATATAAATTATACTTATATTTGTATATATTCCTATTACTATCCCAACTATATATGAAAGTGCTATTACTAATATGGGTCTTTTCATTTTCCTCCTAAATTTTTACTAGAACAAAAGCGACATGATTAAAATTCTTTGTACTTTTAGTTTAGTTACATGTCGCGTCTTTGTTCGCACGCCAATTTTACACAAGTAAAATTGTGTACAATAATTGCTTTGTAATTTTTCTGTGCAATATTATTTTTTGCATTATAGGAAATGCAATTTTATATAATGCAAAAAAGAGAAAACCTATATAGTTTCCCCTTTTTATATATTATAATTTTTAAAATATTCTTCTTGCTCCCACATACCTTGTTTTATAATAATTCTCTGATAAAGATGAAATTATAACACCGGTTTTTGAAGTTGCTGCATGTATAAATGAGTTTCCCCCTATATAAATTCCTACATGCCCTATTGAAGAACCTTTAGATCCTCTAAAAAATACTAAATCTCCTTGTTGCAAGCTACTTACACTTTTTCCATTTCCACTTTGGCTTGCTGCTGTTCTAGATAGACCTACTCCAAAATGTTTATATACATATGATGTAAATCCTGAACAATCAAATCCACTAGGTGAACTTCCTCCATAAACATATCTTGAACCTAAGTATTTTTTAGCATATGCTACTACTTCTGATCCTTTACCTGATGTTGTAGATGTTTCTTGAGGAGTAGTTGTATTACTTTGTGTCTCTGTTTTTTGTGTAGTTGATTTTGCTGTTGTAGTATTCTTTGTAGTGTTTGTTGTTGCTGTTTTTGTTCTAGATGTTGTCGAACCTCTTGATGTTGTTGATTTTTTAGTACTTGATAATAATGATGATAAAATAAATCCTGTTTTATCTTCTACTTTTACTTTGCTCCACCCATTTTCTTCTGATAATACATCAACTTTTGTATTTAATGCTAATTTTGCTAAACTTTCTGATGATGTAGTTGCTTCTTTTCTTAAATTAACAGTACTTCCATTTATATAGCATGTTTTTATTACTGTTTCTTGTGATGAAGCTTCTACTGTTTGAGTAGGTTCTTCCACTTTTTCTAATTTTGATAAAATTATCCAACCTTGGATATTTTCTTTTTGAATATATGCCCAATCATTAATTATTTCTAATACTGTTATTTCTTCATCTTTTTTTACTTCCCCTACAGTACTTGCATTTATAAGTGGTAATATTCTTATTGACATATCTTCTAAAACTTTATTTTTTCCAAGTTGTGGTTCTTTTTTTTCTTCATTAGTTTCTTGTTCTGTATTTTCTTTTTTATCTTCTTGATTTTCTACATTGCTACTAGTTTCTTCTGTTTTTTCTTCTGATGCTTGTTCTTGAGAATTTGTTTCGTTTTTAGTAGTATTTTGTGTTTCAGATTCTTCTTGTTTTTCTCCATTTACTGCTAATAAATCTTTCCTAACATACCCTCTTATTCCTTTGTATTTTACTTTATACCAATCATTCGTTTTTTCTAGAATTTCTACTTCTTCATTTAAAGAGATTTGCTCTAATATTGTAGAATCTTCTGAAGCCTCTTTTCTTAAGTTTGCTGTTTCTACTATTATTGTTGCTTTTGTCATTGCAAAACTTATATTCAAACATAGTGTACTAATTAGGATAATTGCCGCAACAGTAATAATATTTTTTATACTTTTTGCGCTTTTCATTTTTCTCTCCTTAAAATAATTTATACATTCTTTTTTTAAAACGTGCTATTAGTATACTATTTTTTTTCAAATTTGTCAAATCTTACAAATTCAAACTTAATTGCGAAATTCATTTTTTTCAATTTTTAGTAAAAAAATCAAGTAAAAATAATGCATAATAGTATTTA
>CALXAU010000065.1 GCA_944386355.1 uncultured Clostridia bacterium | reverse complement strand
TTTTCTATAAGTTTTCAACCTCACCCGCCTAGCGGGCGGTTATTGTTCCACTTCGTTTCACAATGCTAAAGCGTAATATTATATTTCAATTATTTATTGCTTAATAAATAATTGAAATAATAAATCAATAGCAAATTCTTGATATTTACAACCTTCCCCAAATTGTAAGACTTTACGGGGGTAAAATCTCCTGGGTGTGAAAATAATATTACCCATTTTCCTTTGTAATCATTAAAGTTCATCTCTCCAAATGTTGTTATAGCCTCAAATTCTGGCGCTTTTTGACCTATTCTTACATTTCCATTCATCATTAATTCATAATCCATGAAATAATTTCTCCTTTCATCTTAAAAAGTTTATTATGTACCAAATTATTAAATAATTTGCATGCAACACAAAAATCTTTTTCGTTATTTTATTTTATGGAAAAAAAATTATTTAGTTACTGATTTTTTAAAATATTATCTCAATAAATTATTGATGAATTAACAATCCTCAATCATTTAAATATATAATTTATTTTCAATTATATAAGACCTAACTTTTTCTGGAATTAAAAATTTTACTCCTTTTCCTTCTTTTAAGCTGTTTCTTACATAAATAGATTCTATATTTGTCATAAGAGCTCCTTTTAATCTTATAAATCTATTTTCATATTTCTTTAAAAAATCATTATTTCGTATTACAGATGTAATTCTTGTTTTATAACCTTCTAATACTAAAATTTTAAAATTTTCAACTAATTCCTCTGCTCCTTCCCAAGTTGATAGTTCTTTAAAATTGTCAACTCCCAACATGAACCATAATTCCTTATTTGGAAATTCTTTTTTGAAAATTTGCATTGTTTCTATTGTTTTTAATTGTCTTTTTCTTTCCATTTCTACTGTTGATAATAAGAAATCTTTATTTTCTTTTATTACTGACATTAGCATATTATATCTATGCTTATCTTCAACTAAAGTTACCCTATTGTATTTTCTGTTTACTGGAACAAAAATAATTTTTTCTACACCTTCAACATTATTTAATACATATTCTGCTAAAGAAAAATGTGAATTAAGAGGTGGGTTAAATAATCCTCCATATATTACAAATATTCCTTTTTTGTCCAATTTATATCTCTTCCTTTCTCGTTTTATATTATTTTTCTATATTAGGAAATAATATGAAATTTTTAAGTTTCGTAGCTCAAAGTGAAAATAAATATTATATATTTCAAAAGAAAGTCATACAAGATTTTCCTAATGTAGAAAATAAATTGCACACAATTTTACTTGCGTAAAATTGGCGCGCGAACAAAGACGCGACATACAATTAATCTAAAAAGTTAAAGAATCTAATCATGTCGCTTTTGTTCTTTTTACAATAAAAATTCTCATAATACTTCTTATATAATTAAATGCATGACTTTCAAAATATAATAGAAACAATGCCTAATTATTATTTTATCATACTTTTATGCTTATAGCATATATTTTTTGTACTATTAATTTTTTACAAGTTATATAAAATTTTATAGATTTCAATTATTTTTAATTATATTATGAGGATTTTTGTAAAACTGTTTGAATATATATGACTTTCACCTCTCGATGAATAGTTTGTGTTTCTCTACGTGGTTGGAGATATATACCTCCACTGAAGATTTTCCTGTCGCACTAAAAAAAGCTCTAGATTTATCTAAAGCTTTTCATAAATTAATAAGATTAGTTTTCTTCTGATTTTGTAATCCATGTAACTAAATTCAAATTACTTGGTTCTAATAACATTTCATGTTTAGGCATAACTCTAAATGTATATCCATAATTTCCACCTGTTGTTAACTTTATTTTAGCTGAAAAATAATATTTTCTTTCTTCTTCGTCTTCATCTACTAGTTCCATTGGTATTATTGAAACATCTTCTACAATACCATTTTCTAATATTTTACCATAATATGTTTCTACTGAAACATTTTCTATTGATATATTAGGTAAATACACTTCTGCATTTACTTCTATGCAATTTCCTGCATCTATTGTTATATTATCTAAATTATTTTCTTGAGTTATTTTAATATCTTTCCAATTTATATATAAATCATTTTTCCAAGTATTAAATGCTGTTACATTATTTAAGTCCTCATAATATTCTTTTGTTAAATGACATAATGGCATATATAAATTATTACAATAATCAACAAGCATTCTTGCAGTACTATATTTTCCTCCTGTTGTTATAATCGAATTTTTCATAATTTCTATCCATTTTTTTGAAATACCGTCTTTATCTTTATCATAATATGTAGGAATTATTTTTGTTTCTAAAGTGTTATATATACTTTGACTGTCTGCTAAGTCTTGTTCTTCATATGATGTATATTCTGCATTTGTTCCTATAGTCCAGCCATTAGTTTGTGTATATCCTTCTGCCCACCAACCGTCTAATACACTAAAGTTTATAACTCCATTTACAGATGCTTTTTGTCCACTAGTTCCTGAGGCTTCCATTGGTCTTCTTGGATTATTTAACCATACATCAACACCACTTACTAAATATCTTGACATTGCTATATTATAGTTTTCAAGCAAGAATATTTTTCCTTTAAATTGAGGCATCATTGAAACTTCATGTATATATTTAATTAAGTCTTGACCTTCTTTATCTGCTGGGTGTGCTTTTCCTGCAAATATCAATTGTACAGGTCTTTGTGAATTATTTAATATTTGAGTTATTCTTTCTAAATCTTTAAAAATTAATGTTGCTCTTTTATATGTTGCAAATCTTCTTGCAAATCCTATTGTTAAAGCATTTGGATTTAGTTTTGATGTTATTTCATTTATTTCATCATAACTAATACCTGATCTTCTTAATCTTTTTGTTACATTTGTTTTAACTATATCTAATAATTTTATTTTTCTTTCTTGGTGAGCTTCCCATAATTTATCATTTGGAATATTCTTTATTTTTTCCCATACAAATTCTTGGTGCATATTATCTTGCCAATATGGAATTAAGTATTTATTATATAATTCTTTTAATTGTGGTGATAACCATGAACAAGTATGAATTCCATTTGTAACATACGTTATTGGAGATTCATTTGCTGCAATATTAGGCCAAACTTCACTAAATAATTCTCTTGAAACAGCTCCATGAAGTTTACTAACTCCATTTTTCTTTCCAGCTATTTTTAATGCTAAAATCCCCATATTAAAACCTGAATCTAATTCTTTACATGGTTTCATACCTAATTTTAAGAATTCTTCTTTTGATATTCCTAACTTATACCAATAATCTTTAAAATATTTTTCAACTAAGCTTAATGGAAATATATCATTTCCTGCTGGAACTGGTGTATGTGTTGTAAATACTGTTTTTGAACTTGCTATATCTCTTGCTACATCAAATGAAACTTGTTTTTCTGCGATTATATCTTTTATAATCTCTAAATTCAAAAATGCAGAATGTCCTTCATTCATATGATATATTGTAGGATTTAGACCTAGTGTTTTTAAAAGTTTTACTCCTGCCATTCCTAAAACTATTTCCTGTCTAATCCTCATTTCTTGGTCTCCACCATAAAGTCTTGAGGTTACATTTCTTTCTTTTTCGTTATTTTTTTCTATATCAGAATCTAAAAGGTATAATTTTATTCTTCCTACATTTATTTGCCATGCCTTTAAATAAATTCTTCTTTCTGGAAATTTAACAAAAATAATTAGATCTTCTCCTTTAGCATCTTTTACTGGATGTATTGGTAAATTTTTTATATCTATATCTTTATATTCTGTTTCTTGAACACCATATCCACTAATTTTTTGGTTAAAATATCCATTTTTATATAACAAACCTACTGCAACAAGTGGTACTCCTAAATCACTTGCAGATTTTAAGTGATCTCCTGATAAAATTCCAAGTCCTCCTGAATATAATGCTATTGTTTCATCTAATCCATATTCTGCTGAAAAATATGCAATTAAATCTTTTTTGTCATTTGGATATTTATTAGAAAACCACGTATTTTTACTACTCATATAATCTTCAAAATTTTCTACTACTTTATCATATTCTTTTAAAAAACTTACATCTTTTGAAACCAGTTCTAGTCTTTCTTGTGATACTTGCTTTAAAAATTTTATAGGGTTTTTACTGCTTTGTTCCCATAAATCTCTATCTATCTTTTTTAATAATCTCAAAAATTCTGTATTCCAAGACCACCATAGATTGTTTGCAATTTCAGAAATTTTTTCTATCCTTTTTGGTAACTGTGGATTTACAGTAATTCTATTGAATATGTACATTATTTATTCCTCCTTCGTATTTTTACACTCTTGTTTTTACTTTTGTCAAGACTATTATCTATTAAAAGTATATATTTGTCAAGTAATTTTATTTTGAATTTAGAATGTTTAAATTTACTATTTCATCTTCTCTTTAATCTTTACCAACGTATTTAAAGCATCAATTGGTGTTAATTCATTTAGGTTAATTTTATCAATTTCATGGGCAATTTCTGCTAATTTAAAATTATACATATCAAATTGACCTTCTACTTGCTTCTTATCTTTCTTTTCTTCTTTTTTACCTGCTAATATATTTTTTCTTTCTAAAGATTTTAATATTTTATTTGCTTCTTCTGTAACAATCTTTGGAACGCCTGCTAATCTTG
This sequence comes from uncultured Clostridia bacterium, assembly GCA_944386355.1. Lineage (GTDB taxonomy): Bacteria > Bacillota > Clostridia > TANB77 > CAG-508 > CAG-269. The sequence continues at coordinate 3,734 of CALXAU010000065.1, read as the reverse complement.
CAACATGAATACCATAGCTTTCATCTGTTCCACCTCTTACAATTTTCCTTAAAAATATAATATCTTCTCCTTTTTCTTTAACAGCAATAGAATAATTTTTTACACCTTCAATTTTTTCTTCTAGCTCTGTTAATTCATGATAGTGTGTTGCAAACAATGTTTTTGCTCCACATTTTTCTTTGTTTGCAATATATTCTGCTACCGCCCAAGCAATAGATAGTCCGTCATAAGTAGAAGTTCCTCTTCCTATTTCATCTAAAATAACTAAACTATTTGGAGTTGCTTCTTTTAAAATTGTTGCAACTTCCATCATTTCTACCATAAAAGTACTTTGCCCCATACTTAAATCATCTGATGCACCAACTCTTGTAAAGATTTTATCAACAACACCTATTTTTGCTTCTTCTGCTGGTACAAAACTGCCTACTTGCGCCATTAAGGTAATTAATGCAACTTGTCTCATATAGGTAGATTTACCTGCCATATTAGGTCCTGTAATAATTGATAACCTATTTTCATCTTTATCTAAATATGTATCATTTTCTACAAATCCTCCTGTACCTAATATTTTTTCAATAACTGGATGTCGTCCTCCCTTTATATCAATAATGCCTGAATTATCAACTTGTGGCATACAATAATTCATATCTTCCGCTACTTGTGCAAAAGATGTTAAAACATCCAAACTAGATATAAGTGTTGCTGTTTTTTGCAGTCTTACAATATTTTTTGCTATTTCTTCTCTTATTTTTGTAAATAAATCATATTCTAGGCTAACTACTTTTTCTTCTGCACCTAATATTTGATTTTCTAAGTTTTTTAATTCTTCTGTTATATATCTTTCTGCATTTGTTAATGTTTGTTTTCTTATATATCTTTCTGGAACTTGATCCAAATTTGATTTGGTTACTTCAATAAAATAACCAAATACTTTATTAAATCCTACTTTTAAATTTTTAATTCCTGTTTTTTGTTTTTCATCTGATTCTAGTTGAATAATCCAATTTTTTCCTTCTGTTGTAGCTTTTTTTAACTTGTCTACTTCTTCATCATATCCAATTTTAATAATTCCACCGTCTTTTACTGTCATTGGTGGATCATCTACAATTGCTTTTTCAATTAATTCATGAATATCTTGCAATTCGTCTAAATTTTCATAAATATCTTTTAGCATAAATGAAGAACTATTTTTTAAAACACTTTTTACCTCTGGTACTTTTGTTAAAGAATTTTTTAATGTAATCATATCTCTTGCATTTGCATTGCCATATGCCATTTTTCCTGCTAATCTTTCTATATCATATACTTTTTTTAGATTATCAAGAATTTCTCCTCTTAGCATGATATTTTCTTTCAATTCTTTTACAGCATCTAGTCTTCTATTTATTTCTAAAATATCAATTAGTGGATCATTAAGCCACCTTCTTAAATGTCTTCCTCCCATAGAAGTTGACGTTTTATCTAATACCCATAATAATGTTCCTTTTTTAGATTTATCTCTCATCTTTTCTGTAATTTCTAAATTTCTTCTTGCATTTATATCTAATGACATATATTTTGATATTTGATAAAGTGTAATTTTATTAATATGGTCTAAACTTGTCATTTGTGTTTGTTCTATATATTCAATCAAAGCATTAATACTAGCTACTGCAAAGCTCTTTTCTTCTAGATTTTCAATAGTTTTTTGATTTATATCTACTAAGCTAAATCTTAACTTAATAACATCTGGCTTGCTATCAAAAAATTTGTCTTGGAATCTTGTAATATATGAATTAAAACGTTCCTTAATTTTACCTATTTCTTCTGTACAATCTGCTAAATTAGAATTTATTACTAACTCTGAGGGTGTATATCTTGCAATTTCATCTAAAACTATAGAAAAATTATTATTGTCTTTAATTTCTGCTGAATAAAATTCTCCTGTTGATATATCACAAACACTAATTCCAAAATAAATTCCTGATTTAAAAATTGACATTATGTAATTGTTCTTTCTTTCTTCTAGCATATTACTTTCGACAATTGTTCCAGGTGTTACAACTCTTACTACACCTCTTTTTACTATTCCTTTTGTGTTTTTTGGATCTTCTAATTGTTCACATATTGCAACTTTATATCCTTTTGTAATTAATCTTGAGATATACATTTCAGCCGCATGATGTGGTACTCCTGCCATTGGTGCTCTTTCTTGTTGCCCACAGTCTTTTCCTGTTAATGTAATTTCTAGTTCTCTTGACGCAATGATTGCATCATCAAAGAACATTTCATAAAAGTCTCCTAATCGATAAAATAGGATACAGTCTTTATATTGTTCTTTGGTCTCAAGATAGCGTTGCATCATGGGTGAAAATTCTTTGTTTTCTGACATATTGCATTTTTACCTTCTTTCTTTTTTTGTATTCTTTATTCTTTTTTAATTTCTTCTAATGTTTCAATAAGTTTTTCAATCTGGTAAATATATTCATTTTTTATTTCATCATATACTTCCCTAGAAGTTTCTTCATCATATAAATGAGATAAGGTATTTCTTGCCAACATCATCTTTATCCATACTTCTCCATTAGAAATTAATCCATAAGCAAAACTTTCCTTTATAATTTCTCTTGGACTTCCTGTATGTGTTGCCACTCCTAAATATTCTAAATAATCTTTAAGTGTTTTCCATGCAAGTTCAAATGTAAATTCATATCTATGTAATACAGCATCTATCATTAATTCACTTTCTTTTTCATTTAAAGCTTCTTTTAATCTATTAGTGGCATCTATCAGATCTTGTTTTCTTTCTTTGAATCTTTTCATTTTATTTCAATCCCTTCTTCCATAATCCTCTTTAAGAATTCTGGCTTCGTATGTTTATTTATAAATACCAAATCAATTTTATACACTATATTTAATAAGTCAAAACTATTTCTTATCTTATATTCATCCTCTTTAGCAACATTTTCAAAAATGGCAATATCTATATCTGATGTCTTTTTATATGTATTTTTAGCTCTTGAACCAAAGATTTTAAATATATATTTTTGATTTTCGTTTACTATATTTTTGATTTGTTCTAATACTTCTTTTGATAATCCAAAATCCATTTATTTCACATTCCTTATTTATATTTTTCCTTTCAAATACCACATATGTTCTGATACAATTTTTAATTCTATTATTTGGTTAATTAAGTTTTTATCTCCTTCAAATATAACAACTTTATTGCTATTCGTTCTTCCTGTTAACATATTTTCATTATTTTTACTTGTTCCTTCTACTAATACTTTTTGAATAGTTCCTATATATTTTTTATTATTTTCTTCTATTTGACTTTCAACTAGATCTTTTAATCTATCAAAACGTTTATGTTTAATCTCTTCTGGAATTTGATTTTCCATTTTATCTGCTGGTGTTCCTACTCTTCTTGAGTAAATAAACATATATACCTGTTCAAATTTTACTTTTCTTACAACATCTAAAGTATCTTCAAATTCTTCTTCTGTCTCTCCTGGAAATCCAACAATAATATCTGTTGATATTGTTAGGTCTGGTATTTGTGCTTTCATTTTATCTACTAAATTTAGATATTGTTCTTTTGTATATCTTCTGTTCATTTCTTTTAATACTTTTGTATTTCCCGATTGCAAAGGTAAATGTATTAATTTACAAACTTTATCACAATCACGAATCGCTTCAATTACATCATCTGTAAAATCTTTTGGATGTGGTGAAACAAATCGAATTCTTTC
>CALXAU010000064.1 GCA_944386355.1 uncultured Clostridia bacterium | reverse complement strand
AACTTACAATTTTTTAGTAATTTGTTGAAAAAAGAGGATGGAAAATTTATATGTTAGTAAGTAAAATAATAAGTAGCATTATAGAAATAATTTTAATTAGTTCATTACCTTTTATTTGGTGGTTAATATCAGCTAAAAAAAAAGAAAGTTTCTTTAATTGGATTGGTTTAAAAAAAATAGAAAATAAAAAATCAACTTTGATAAATACAATTATTATATTACTTACAGGAATAGTTGCTTATGCCATGGGATATGTAAACGAAAAAAAAGCAAATGGTTCAATTTTGCCTAGTTGGTTTATACATGCGTTATCAAACATATTTGCCTCAATTATAGCAATGTTTTCTATTATATAAATTACAAGTATTTACATCATTGTATCATTTAATCAATGAAGAATTGCTAAAAGAATGTCATAAAGAATTAGATGGAAGTAAAGCAGTTGGAATTGATAATGTAAGTAAGAAGGAATATGTAGTAAACCTAGACGAAAATATTAAAGACTTAGTAGTAAAATTAAAGAATAAAGCATATAAATCAGCACCATCTCTTAGAGTATACATACCAAAAGGAAATGGTAAAATGAGATCACTAGGAATATCAATATACGAAGATAAAATTGTACAATTAGCATTAAAGAAAATATTAGAGGCAAAATGATTATTGCTGGTGGCTTTAAAGTGAATAATGAAAGAGTAGAGCAGTTTAGAAAATGGGCAAATCAAATTGTAAAAGATTATACAATAAAAGGCTGGGTAATGGATGATGAACGCTTAAAAAATGGTGGCTCAATTTTAACAGAAAAATATTTTGAAGAAGAATTAGAATATATAAGAGAAATAGGAATGTTAGAAAGAAAATTCTATTAGAAAATTACTGATATATGCAACTTTAATTGACTATGATAAAACAGCAAAAGCGACAATTAGATTTTTCACATCAGTCCAAAATAAATTACATTATGTAGTATCTGGAAATACAGCTGCTGAAATAATTATATAATGAAAAGTTTTTGAAAGATATAAAAAGTGGGCAGAAAATGAAGAACAGGTAGAAAGCATTATTGCTGTAAGTTCTTATACTAGAGGAACATATATGTGATCTATATATCCTGACTTGCAAAATATCAAAACAAGATAGATATATTAAAGTATGCTATTTAAATTAGAGATTTCCTTAATAGGTTGAGTGTTGAATACGGATATAACACACTAGATAGTATGTTAGTTTTAAAAGAAATACTTTATCATGATAATTGATTTAAAATTAATTTAGAACAGACCGATATTAAGTTAATTAAAAGGAGAATTGTAAAAATGAATAATGAAATAAGTAATGAGAAGATGAATATTGTTTCAATAATAATGGGAAGTGATTCTGATTTACCTATTATGAAAGATGCAATGGAATTTTTAGATAAAATGAATATAAAATATGAGGTTAATATTTTATCAGTTCATAGAAATCCAAAACAAGCAATTAGTTATGCTAAAGAAATAAATGATAAAAAAATAAAAATCATCATTGCTGGTGCAGGTGGTGCAGCACATTTACCAGGAATTTTTGCTGCATATTGTAATGTTCCTGTAATAGGAGTACCTATAAAAACAAAAACTCTTAACGGAATAGATTCACTGTATTCAATTGTTCAAATGCCTTCTGGAGTGCCAGTTGCAACTGTTGGTATAAATAACTCAAAAAATGCTGCTATACTTGCTACTAAAATACTTGCATTGAATAATAATGAACTTCAAAAGGGGTTAGCTGATTATAAAAAAGAATTAGAAGAAAAGGGTTATATAAAAAATGAAAAAATAAATATAATTGGATATGAAAAATATTTAAAAGAAATGAATGGAGAAATTTAAATGAAAAAAATATATGAAGGAAAAGCTAGAGATATTTATGAGGTAGAAAATGATCTTATATTAGTGTCAACAGACAGAATATCTGTACATATTCCTTTACCTTATAAAGTTAAATATAAAGGACAAGTTTTAAATAAAATGTCAGAATTTTGGTTTAATAAATTTGAAAATACTATACCAAATCATATGATTACAGCAGACACAAAAAGTATGCCAAAATATTTTCAAAACGAAGATTTTCTTAATAGATGTATGTTGGTTAAAAAGTTAAAAATGTTACCTTTCGAATGTATTGTTAGGGGACATATAACGGGTACTTGTTGGGAAAAATATATAAAAGGCGAAGATGTTTGTGGTATTAAACTAGAAAAAGGGCTTCAACAATCTCAAAAGTTAAGTTATCCAATATTCACTCCTACAACAAAAGAACCAAATGGGAAAGACACAAATGTAACATTTGAAGAATTTAAAAAGTCAATTGGCTTAGAATTTGCTACAAAGATAAGAGATAAATCAATTGAGATTTATTTAATGGCTTATGACTATTTATTGTCTAAAGGAATTATATTGGCTGATACAAAAATGGAATTTGGAATTGATGAATTTGATAATTTAATTTTGGGAGATGAACTTTTAACACCAGACTCAAGTAGATTTTGGCTTGCAAAAGATTTCAAGCTCGGAAAAACACAAACAAATTATGATAGAGAAGAATTAAGAAATTTCGTTGAAAGCAGATCTATGACTGATGAAAATATTTCTAATATTCCAAAAGAAATAATATTTAAAGTGTCTCAAAAATATCTTGACATTTATAAAATGGTTACAGGACATAATATTGTATGTTAATTTATCTAAATCAAAGTAGAAATTATTATAGAAATAATTTTACTAATTGCAACTACGTTAGAAGAGAGGAAAAGTATATGAAAATATCTATTAACACTATGAAAAAATTATCAAAAATAAAAAATTCAGTATATGATGATATAAAAATAGAATTTTTATATCACTCAAACAAAGTAGAAGGAAGTACATTCAATATTGAACAACTTAGTATTCTCCTAGAGCAAAAGATGATTATAGGAGAACATTCAATAAACGATGTGCAGGAAACAATTAATTCTTTGGAATTATTTGATTTTGTAGTAGAAACTCTAAATGAGAAATTAACAGATAGGTTACTTAGAGAATACTACTCAATTTTAAAGAAAAATACTAGCGATGAAAACTATGGATTTGTAGGAGTATACAAAAAAATTCCAAATAAATTAAGAAATGTAGACATTGAATTAGCACAGCCATATGAGGTAGAAGAATTAATTAAAGATTTATTAGAAAAGAAAACAAAAAGTATATATGACATAGCTGATTTTCATCAAAAATTTGAACATATACACCCTTTTCAAGATGGAAATGGAAGAATAGGAAGATTTATCATACTTAGACAATGTTTAGAAAATAACATAGATTTAATTGCCATTGATGATGAATATAATAAAGAATATAGAGAAGCTTTATATAAGGCTCAAACATCAGGAGCTTTAGAACAATTAGTCCAAGTTTTTGAAAAATGTCAAAATAAACTTGATGAAAAATTGCAAAGTTATATACCAACAATAGAACAAGTGTTAGAGAAAATTGATTAACTTATTAAGTATTATAAGTTTGAATAAATTCAATGGAGAGTTGTAAAATATAAGTATAATAAGAATTTAAATTGTTAAAATAGGAGGAAAACAAATACATGTTTAATTTTTCTTTTGACAAAAGAATGATATATATAATTATAGGAATAATGATATTATCTACAGTAGTACAATACATGACAGACACAAATAGGCTAATATCTCTTCTAATAAGCATACCAGGAGTTTTAGTTGCAATAACATTTCATGAATTTGCACACGCTTTTGTAGCAGATAAATTAGGAGATGATACAGCAAGAAGAGAAGGAAGGTTAAGTTTAAACCCATTAGATCATTTAGATCCAATAGGATCTTTACTACTACTATTTGCAGGATTTGGCTGGGGAAAACCAGTACATGTTAATCCTTCAAATTATACTAGAAAAATTTCAATGGAAAAAGGAGAAGCAATTGTATCATTTGCGGGTCCATTAATGAATATAATTCTAGCATTTATATTTAGTATAATATATTGTGCTATTTATAAGTTTGCAGGATTTTCTTTTATAACATCTACAACCCGGACATGTAGTAATATGGTTGATTTCAGCAACTATCTCAATAAATATAGGTCTTGGAGTATTTAATTTAATACCATTACCACCATTAGACGGTTCAAAAATAATAATGCCTTTTTTACCATATAATGCAAAAAGGTGGTTTATAGAACATGAGACAATTTTCTATATTATATTTGTAGCTATTTGGATTACAGGTCTTGCAAGTATTATAATATCTCCAGTAATAGATATAGTTTCAAGTGGTATATTAGGACTTGCAAAATTAATTTTCGGAATTTAAAATATTTATTATAAGCTAAAAGGTTAAAGAATTTAATCATGTCGCTTTTGTTCTGTTATAGGAAAAATCGAAGATTTTCCTATAACAGGATTAATTAAGGTTTATAGGTAAAACCATAAAAAGAAAAACCTAAATAAATAATAAGGAATATTTATAAAATAAAATGAAAGAAATTTTAACACTGGGAATTGAATCAAGTTGTGATGAAACCTCTGTATCAGTAGTAAAAAATGGTAGAGAGGTTCTATCAAATATAATAGATTCTCAAATTGATATACATGAAAAATATGGAGGAGTAGTACCAGAAATAGCTTCTAGAAATCATATTGAAGCAATCTCAAGGGTTACTAAAAAAGCTTTAAAAGAAGCAAAAATAGAATTTAAAGATATAGATGCAATAACTCCTACATATGGACCAGGATTAGTTGGTGCTTTATTGGTTGGTTTATCATATGCAAAGGCTTTAAGTTTTGCAATAAATAAGCCTTTAGTTGGAGTAAATCATATACAAGGACATATAGCAGCAAATTATATAACATATAAAGATTTAGAACCACCATTTGTATGTTTATTAATATCAGGTGGAAACACAATTTTAATACATGTAAAAGATTATACATCATTTGAAATATTAGGAAAAACCAGAGACGATGCTGTAGGAGAAGCATTTGATAAAGTAGCAAGAGTAGTTGGACTTGGATATCCAGGAGGGCCTAAAGTTGATAAACTTGCAAAAAATGGAAAACCTAATTATATTTTACCAAAGACTCATTTCGAAAACTTAGATTTTAGTTTTAGTGGAATAAAAACAGCTGTAATAAATTTAAATCATAATACACCTAATATTAGTAAAGAAGATTTATGTTGTAGCTTTGAAAAAGCTGTAACAGAGATATTAATAGAAAATACAAAAAAAGCTTTAGAGCAAACAAAAATCTCAAAATTGGTATTGGGAGGAGGAGTTTCAGCAAATATTTATATTAGAGAAGAATTTTTGAAACTACAAGAAAAAGGAATAGATGTATATATGCCAGATATTAAATTATGTACAGATAATGCTGCAATGATAGCCTCAGCTGGATATTATAATTTTATTGCTGGTAAAAGAAGTAATCTAGATTTAAATGCTGTACCTAATCTAAAATTAAGTTAAAAATATTTAAAGGTTTATAGGTATCCTTTTAAATTTTACTGTTTTGGTAAAGAAAAATTATATGAGAAACCTAAATATATAAGTAAGGAGAAAAATATATTTACACTTTAAAATATATTTTTAAATAAAAATGTCTATTTTTGTTATAGGAGATTTACATTTGTCATTTAATAATAATAAACCAATGGATATCTTTGGAGAAAATTGGAAAAATCATGAGCAAAAAATAAAAAAAGATTGGTTAGAAAAAGTAAAGCCAGAAGATACAGTAATACTATTAGGAGATTTCTCATGGGCAATGTATATAGAAGAAACAAAAGAAGATTTTACATATTTAAAAAATCTTCCTGGGAAAAAACTTTTAGTAAAAGGAAATCATGACTATTGGTGGACAACATTAAAAAGTATGAAAAATTTTTTAGAAAATAATAATTTTTCAGATATAGATTTTATATATAATAAAGCTTTTTTAGTAGAAAATAAAATAATAGTAGGAAGTAGAGGATGGAGTTTAAATGATGAGAGTCAGGATAAAAAATTGATAAAAAGAGAAGCAATAAGATTAGAATTATCTATAAAAGACGGTATATCAAAATTTGGAACTGAAAAAGAAATTATTCCATTTATACATTATCCACCTATTATAAAATCAAACATAATAAAAAATGTAAAATCAGAATTTATTGAAGTTATCAAAAAATATAATATAAAAAGATGTTATTATGCACATTTGCATTCTTTAGCAATTAATGATGCCATACAAGGTGAATATTTTGGAATAGATTTTAAACTTGTTAGTGCAGATTATTTAAATTTTTCATTACAGAAAGTATGTTAATTTGTTTATTTACTTAAAAGCCAAAGATAAAAGTTAAAAATAGCATAAATTTTAAGGCTTTCCGATTTATTTAAATAAAAAGAATGGAGTAGTTATATTGGATTTAAATAAAGATGTAAAATATGTAAAAGGAGTAGGTCCTAACAGAGTAAAACTATTAAATAAACTCAAAATATATACATTAAAAGATTTAATAACATATTACCCAAGAAATTACGAAGATAGAAGTAAACCAAAAAAAATAATAGAATGTATTAATGGAGAAAATTCATTAATAGAAGTAGTTGCATGTAGCAATATAGAAGAAATCCACTTAAGAGGGAAAACAATGTATAAACTCATAGTAAGAGATGATACAGCAACAGCTACTGCAATTTGGTTTAATCAAAGTTATTTAAAAACAAAATTTAAATATGGAAAAAAATATAAATTATACGGAAAAATAACAAATAATTTTGGAAATATAACAATAAATTCTCCAATATTTGAAGAACAAGATAAAAATGACAATACAGGAAAAATAATTCCAATATATCCACTTACATATCAATTAACTCAAAATGTTTTAAGAAAAATAATAGAAAACGGTTTAAAAGAAATAAATATACAAATCGAAGAAACTTTGCCACAAGAAATAACCAAAAAATACAATTTAATGCCATTAAAAGATGCAATAATACAAATACATTTTCCAAAAGATTTAAAACAATATCAATTAGCAAGAAGAAGACTAGTTTTTGAAGAATTATTTGTAACACAATATGCATTAAAAAAATTAAAAACTGAAAATCAAACTAAAGCTCAAGGAATAAAGTTTTTAAAAGAAATAAATTTAGATGATATAATAAAAAAATTACCATTCTCATTGACTAATGCACAGAAAAAAGTTATAAAAGAAATAGAAAAAGATATGGAAAGTAATCGAGCAATGAATAGACTGTTACAAGGAGATGTTGGTTCAGGAAAAACAATTGTTGCAATTATTTCTGCATACAAAGCAATAAAATCAGGATATCAAGTTGCTGTTATGGTACCCACATCTATACTTGCAGTGCAACATTTAGAAAGTTTTAAATCAATACTAGAACAATTTAATATACGTTCTGAACTGCTAGTTTCTGCAATGACTAAAAAGAAGAAAAAAGAAATATTAGAAGAATTGAAACAAGGAAAAATAGATGTATTAATAGGAACACATGCTTTATTAGAAGAAAATGTCGAATTCTCAAAATTAGGATTTGTAGTAACAGATGAACAACATAGATTTGGAGTAAAACAAAGAATGACAATAGTACAAAAAGGAAATAATCCTGATGTATTAGTAATGAGTGCAACTCCAATTCCAAGAACACTTGCAATTATATTATATGGTGATTTAGATATATCAATAATAGATGAATTGCCACCTAATAGAAAGAAAATAGAAACATATGCTGTTAGAAAATCATTAGAACCAAGAATTAATATTTTTATAAAAAAGCAAATAGATGAAGGAAGGCAATGTTACATAGTTTGTCCACTTGTGGAAGAAAACGAAGAAATAGATTTAAAATCTGTAACAAAATTATATGAAACATATAAAAATGAAATTTTTTCACAATATAATGTTGAATATATTCATGGAAAAATGAAGGCAAAAGAAAAAGACGAAATAATGAATAGATTTAAAGAAAAAGAAATAGATATTCTAATATCAACAACAGTTATAGAAGTAGGAGTAAATGTTCCAAATGCAAATATAATGGTAATAGAAGATGCCCAAAGATTTGGACTTGCACAATTACATCAATTAAGAGGAAGAGTTGGTAGAGGAGAATATCAATCATATTGCATATTAAAATACGAAGGAAAAAGCGAAATACTAAAAAAGAGAATGGAAATAATGTGCCAGACAAATGACGGATTTTTAATATCAGAAAAAGATTTAGAATTAAGAGGTCCGGGGGACTTTTTTGGAACAGAACAACATGGTCTTCCAAACTTCAAAATTGCAAATCTATTTCAAGATATAGAAATTTTAAAACAAGTTCAAGAATGTCTTTCAGAAAATAAATTTGAAAACTTATCAATATCAGAAATTTTTGAACAAAGCTTTTTTGGAAAAATAGAATACCAAAGATTTTAAAAACTATTATAA
>CALXAU010000063.1 GCA_944386355.1 uncultured Clostridia bacterium | reverse complement strand
TTATATATACTTATATCAATTAAAGTTTTCATTTATCGTGGTAATCAAAGGTGATTATGAATGTCTAGTAACAATTTTTGAATGTATGTGAATCATTTTCTTGCTTTTTTAAAATTTATATGATAGAATAATTTAAAATTAATTTTATTCATTTTTAATTTATTCATGAGGTGATTTATATTTCAAAATTTTTTAAAATCTTAGTTTTATTTACTATTTTTATATGTATATTTTTTATTCCAACAGTTACATTAAAAGAGGTTCAATCTCAAGATAATGTTTCGATCATATTAGATAAGAATCCAAATGGTTTTGTTTGGCCTATTCCTCGGATATACTAAAATTAGTTCTTATTTTGGAAAAAGAACAGCTCCTACATCTGGTGCTTCAAGTTATCATTCTGGTATTGATATTCCTGCACCTACACGGAACTGCTTTTATTGCTATTGCTAATGGAAAGATTACTTTTTGTCAATTCTTAGGTGGAGGAGGCTATACAATTACTCTTTCTTTTGATAATTTTAAAGTTACTTATTGTCATTGTGATCCTAATTTTATAGTAAGTGTTGGACAAGAGGTTAAACAAGGTGAAATAATTGGATATGTTGGTCCTAAATATGTATATGGTGTTGCAGGTAATCAGTATAAAGACGAAAATCGGAAAGCCAACAAATGGAGCCACTACTGGGCCCCATTTACATCTTGGTATTAGAATTGATAATAGTTATACTAATCCTCTTAATTATTTTACTTAATTAATTTTATAGCTTTCTAACTACATATCATCTTCATTATCATCTTGTTTTTTTTGAGAATTTGCGTTGTCCTGTTCTTCTTCTTTAATTTCTTCTATATTTTCTTCATTGCATCCATTACATCCCATACAATTTCCAGAACAATCTTCTTCATTTTCTCCAGACCAATCTAGTTCTATTATATTATTACATTCTGGACACTCTATTTCATTTTTTTCTTCGTCTGTATCTATAACAAACTCATAATTACAATAAGGACACACTATTTCAAAATCAAATCCATCTTCTGTATATATATCTTTTTCTATATTATCTACTACTTGTTGCATCTTATTAAGTTTTTCTTCCATTTTATTTTGTGCTTCTTCTAATTGCTTCATTTTGTCTTCTTTAAAATCTACTATATTTTTCATTTCTTTTAAAATCATGTCAACAAAAACATTTACTCTTTGTCTAATATATTTTAGATCCTCCTGATTTTTTATATTTTTTTCTAAGTCTTCAATTAATAAGTCATATTCTTTTCTTAAATCTACCATTACATTCACCTTTCTTTTATACTCTTTCTATGTACTCGCATGTTCTTGTATCTATTTTTAGTATATCTCCTATATCTATGAATAATGGTACTGTTATTTCTAATCCTGTTTCTAATGTTGCTGGTTTTCCAGATGTTGTTGTTGTGTTTCCACTGAAACCTGGTTCTGTATATGTTACTTCTAATTCTACGAAAGTTGGTGGTTCTACTGCAAATATATTTCCTTTAAATGATAATATTGTAACTTCCATATTTTCTTTTAAATATTTTAAACAATCTCCCAATTGTTCTTTATTTAAAGGTATTTGATCATATGTTTCATTGTCCATAAAATAATATAAATCTGCATCATTATATAAATATTGCATAACCTTTTTTTCAATTTCTGCTCCTGGATATCTATCATTAGGATTAAAAGTTTTTTCTAAAACTGCACCTGTTATTACATTTTTTAATTTTGTTCTTACAAATGCTGATCCTTTACCTGGTTTTACGTGTTGAAATTCAACTACTCTATATACATTTCCTTCCATTTCAAATGTTGTTCCATTTCTAAAATCTCCTGCTGAATATACTGCTGCCATAATTTTTCTCCTTTCAATATTTACATTTTAACGTTCTTATTTTACTATATTTTTCCTTAAAAATCAAGTAATATATTAGATTATAATATAATTTTTCTCAGATTTTGTTAAATTCATACATCCAAATTTTGTAATTTGTACTGTATCTTCTATTCTTACACCAAATTTTCCAGGAATATATATACCTGGCTCATTTGTAATTACCATATTTTCTTTTAAAGTGAAATCTGTTTTATAATTTATAAAAGGTGGTTCGTGTATTTCTAAACCTACTCCATGACCTAAACTATGAATAAGACTATATCCGTTTAGCTTAAAGTCATTTTCAACCATTTTAGTTAATTGTCTTGTACTTGCACCATCTTTAAATTCTTCTTGCGTTTGAATTTGATTTTTTAAAACTAAATCATATACTTTTTTTGCTTCTTCTGGAATATTTCCAACAAAAAATGTTCTAGTCATATCTGAACAATATCCTTCTACTCTGCAACCCATATCTATTGTTATTATATCATTTTTTTGTATCTTTCTTTCCCCTGGAACTGCATGTGGTTTTGATGTATTTTCTCCTGATGCAACAATTGTATCAAAAGCAAGTCCTTCTGTTCTTTCTCTATAGTATTCTTCAATTTCTTTTGCTACTTGTTTTTCTGTCATTCCTGGTTTAATATATGACAAAATATATTCAAAACAATCATCTGTGATTTTGCATGCTTTTTGCAATTTTTTTATTTCGTTTTCATCTTTTATTATTCTTTGTTTTTCAATTATATGCTCTGTTTCCACTAAATTATTGATTTTATATTTTCTTATTAATTCTTTATATTTTGCATATGATACATCATATTCTTCAAATCCAACATTTTCACAAAATAGAAAAAAGTTTTCATTATCATCTATTGATACATCTTTTACATCATATACTATTACTTCATCATATAAAGTTAAAGTACTATGAACATATTCTATATATCTTCCGTCTGTTATATATATATTCTCTTTCCTTGTAAGCAACAAAATGCCTTCTGCCTCTATTCCTATTAAATATTTTATATTAATAGGATTTGATATTATAAGTCCTTGCATATTTAAACTTAACATTTTATTCCTTAACCACTGTAATTTTTCGTTCATAATATTCCCCTTATTTTTTACATTTTTGATTTATATATATCATTTTTTTATTTTTTTGTCAATTGAACTATATGCGTTTATTTTTACCTTTTTTTATTTTTTTTAACTTTTTTTTAAAAATTACTTGACAATTTTAAAAAAATCTATTATACTAAATCTCGTCGGAAGGACATGGTCGCTTAGCTCAGCTGGAAGAGCATCTGCCTTACAAGCAGGGGGTCATAGGTTCGAGCCCTATAGCGACCACCATTCTTTTACGGCCCGGTAGTTCAGTTGGTTAGAACGCTAGCCTGTCACGCTAGAGGTCGACGGTTCGAGCCCGTTCCGGGTCGCCATTTTTTATGGCTTCATAGCTCAGTTGGTAGAGCAGAGGACTGAAAATCCTCGTGTCAGTGGTTCGATTCCACTTGAAGCCACCAAATAATATAATATTTTCTTGAAGGAGTTAAATTAGAAATTAACTCCTTCTATTTTATACAATAGGAAATAATATGAAACTTTAAGTTTCTTAGGCTCAAAGTGAAAATAAATATTATATTTTATTTTCAAAGGAAATAATAGAAAAAATAGTATTTTATTATTAAGAATAAATGGGCATCATTTTTATAATCTATCATTTTAATAAAAATTTATGCCACATCTATATTATTTTCTTAATATATAAAATACTATTTTTTTCTTAGGCTGTTTCTTTTTGTTGACTTCCTGCAATTTGTCTTTTTTCCTTTTTAATTTGTTCTTTATTTTCTCCAATTATTAATTTAGGTTCAGCTTTTTGCAATACAACATCCTTAGTTATTATACACTTTTCTACATTTTTTATTGAAGGAATTTCAAACATTATATCTCTCATCATATCTTCTATAATTGATCTTAATCCCCTTGCTCCAGTTTTTCTTTCTATTGCTTTATCCACTATTGCTTCTAATGCATCTTTATCAAATTCTAATTCTACACCATCTATTTCAAATAGTTTTTTGTATTGTGATACTAATGCATTTTTAGGCTCTACAACAATTCTCATTAAAGCTTCTTTGTCTAAATCTTTAAGTGTTGCAATAATTGGAAGTCTACCTATGAATTCTGGAATAAGTCCAAATTTAAGTAAGTCTTGTGGTAATAATTCTTGGAAAATTTCATATTTATTTATTTCTTTTTGACTTTCTATTTTAGTTCCAAATCCTATTGCTTTTTTCCCTGTTCTATCTTTTATTATATTTTCTAGACCTTCAAAAGCACCACCACAAATAAACAGAATATTTTCTGTGTTTATTTGTATTAGTTCTTGGTTTGGATGTTTTCTTCCTCCTTGTGGTGGAACAGAAGCAACTGTTCCTTCTATTATTTTTAAAAGTGCTTGTTGAACACCTTCTCCACTAACATCTCTCGTTATTGAAGGATTTTCTGATTTTCTTGTTATTTTATCAATTTCATCTATATATATTATTCCTTTTTCTGCTTTTTGCACATCTCCATCTGCTGCTTGTATTAGTTTTAATAATATATTTTCAACATCTTCTCCAACATAACCTGCTTCTGTTAATGTAGTAGCATCTGCTATCGCAAAAGGAACATTTAAAATTTTAGCCAATGTTCTTGCAAGTAATGTTTTTCCACATCCAGTAGGTCCTAATATTAATATATTGCTTTTTTGTATTTCAACATCATCTTTGTTTACTTTTTCTTCATGAGCTATTCTTTTATAATGGTTGTATACAGCAACTGACAATGTTTTTTTCGCCTCTTCTTGACCTATTACATAATCATCTAATATATTTTTAATTTCTTTTGGATTAGGTATTTTATTTCCTTCTGCTAGTGTATATTCTGGATTTTCTTCCTCATACATGTCAGCTTCTATTATACTTGTACAAAGGTTAATACATTCATCACAAATATATACTCCTGGACCTGCTATAATTTTCTTAACATTTTCTTGTGCTTTTCCACAAAATGAACATCTTACACTTTTAGGTATTTCATTTTTTGACATAAAATAATTCTCCTTAACTTTTTAACTTTTTATTTTCTTTTGTCCATTATACCGTCTATAAGACCGTATTCTAGTGCTTGTTGTGCTGTCATGTAATTGTCTCTTTCTGTGTCTTTTTGAATTGTTTCTACAGATTGACCTGTTCTTTCGCTTAAAAATTTATTTAATTTTTCTCTTGTTTTTACAAGATGATCTGCATGTATTTTTACTTCTGTTGCTTGACCTGAAATTCCTCCTCCACCGATAAGAGGTTGATGTATTAGTATTTCTGCATTTGGTGTTGCAAATCTTTTTCCTTTTTCTCCTGCTGCTAAAAGCGCTGCTCCCATACTTGCTGCCATTCCTATACATATTGTAGATACTGGACATTTTATATAATTCATTGTATCTATTATTCCCATTCCATCTGTAATAGAACCTCCTGGGCTATTAATATATAAATTTATATCTTTGTCCGGATCTTCTGACTCTAAGAATAATAGTTGAGCTATTATAAGACTAGAGGTTGTAGGATTTACATCTTCTCCTAAAAATATTATTCTATCTTTTAATAATCTTGAGAAAATATCATAAGATCTTTCTCCTTTACTTGTTTGTTCAATAACATATGGTACTAAACTATTTTTTTCAAACATTTTTATTTCCTCCTTTAAATTAAACATGGTTAGAGATTTAAGTTTTTATAAGCCTTTTCCCTAACCTTTTATGTTTTTACATTATTTTTTATTTTTTACTTTAGCATTTTCTACTAAAAATTCTACTACTTTTTCTGATTCTATTCCTTGTTTTATGTATTTTCTTATATTTTCATTATCTTTTAATTCTTCTTCTTTTTTGCCATAATTTTTTGCCATTTCTTTTATTTTTTCATCTATTTCTTCGTCTGTTGCTTCTATTTTTTCTTCTTTTACAATTGCTTCTACTGTTAGTCTTGATTTAATTGCATCTTTGGCTTGTTGTTCATATTCTTTTCTTATATCTTCTTCTTTTTTTCCAATCATTTCAAGATATTTATTTAGCTTAATTCCTTGATATGATAATCTTGTTTCCATATCATATATCATATTATCTATTTCTGTTTCTATCATTCCTGAAGGAATATCTACTTCTGCATTTTCACATGCAGCTTTTACTACTGCTTCTTGTTTTTCATATTTTTCTCTATCTTTATTTTGTTTTTCTTTTTTCTCTTTTATATTATTTTTTAATTCTTCTAATGTTTCAAATTCACTAACATCTTTTGCAAATTCGTCATCTAATTCTGGTAATTCTTTTTTCTTTATTTCATGTAATTTTATTTTAAATGTTGCCTCTTTTCCAGCTAATTCATTTGAAAAATAATCTTCTGGAAATGTTACTTTTATATCTCTTTCTTCATCTTCTTTCATTCCAATAATTTGATCTTCAAATCCTGGTATAAAAGAATTACTTCCTATTTCTAACTCATGTCCTTCTGCTTTGCCACCATCAAAAGGTTCACCGTTTAAAAATCCTTCAAAGTCAATTACTGCTATATCTCCTTTTTCTACTGGTCTTTCTTCTACAGTTATTATTCTTGCATTATGATCTTGCATATGTTCTAATTCATGCATTACATCTTCGTCTGATACATTATACTCTATTTTTGGTATTTCTATACCTTTATATTTTCCAAGTTTTACTTCTGGTTTTATTTGAAATGTTGCAACTAGTATAAGGTCTTGTCCTTTTCCTATTTGTGTTACTTCTATATCAGGTCTACTTACTGCTTCTAAGTTGTTTTCTTTTAGCGCTTCTTGCATTTCTTTTGGTACTAAATCATTGAATGCATCTTCATAAAAAATTTCTTTTCCATAATATTTTTCTACTATGTTCATTGGTGCTTTTCCTTTTCTAAATCCTGGTATAGTAATGTATTTTACACTTTCAAAGTATACCTTTTTTATTGCTTCATCAAATTTTTTAGCTTCTATTGTTAATTCCATTTTTACTTCATTTGCATTTTCTGTTTTTTCAATTTTACTTTTCATTTTTTATCCAATCCTTTCTAGGTTTTATTTTAGCCTTTATATTATACCACAAAATTCCTTTTTTGCAAGGAGATTTTTTAAATATTTTATAATTTTTACTTGTTTTTTTCTTATTTGTGTGTTAAACTTGTAATTAGTCAATTTTATTTTTAAATTTAGGAGGTGCAATTTAGTATGGCAGTATGTTCAGTTTGTGGTAAAGGTGCAAGTCATGGAAATAAACTTAGTATAACACGTTCACATATAAGCAAACGTTCACCTAGAACTTGGCAACCAAATTTAAGAAGTGTAAAAATAATATCTAACGGTCAAGCAAAAAGAGTTTATGTTTGTGCAAAATGTTTAAAAAACGGTAAAGTTCAAAGAGCTAGTTAAAACGTAATGAACCCAAATTATTAGACAATATAGTTTAATAATTTGGGTTCATATTTAATTGTTCCTTTTCTTGCTTTATTAAAGGTTTAATATATTTTAAAAGAATTTTTTCAAAACAAATTCTAAAAGATTACTCTTTTATTCCAAAAATAAGTTTTACAAAACCTCTTAAAAACTTTGGAACTTTTTTTACTACAATAGTCATTATGTACTCCCTCCTTTGTTTTTATTAACATGCAAGCCACATAAAACCTACACAAATTACTATTAGTCCTATTATAAAAAGCCAACCTGTTATTGGAAGTAATAATACAAGTAACATTCCAAGTCCTAAACCTATAAGGCATACACCTAAAGTCTTTTTTAATAAACAAAACATTTAATTACCTCCAAATCTTTTTGATAACTTATCACAGCTTTTCTTTTAACATAACTGTGAATTGTAATCTTTTATAATAGTATATTATTTTATTTTATTATTTGTTCCTTTTTATGTTAATGTTCTTGACGATTTTTCTTTTCTATCTTAAAATATATGAAAATAACCTACTTTTTATATGTTGAAAGGATTGATTTTTTAATGAACAAAAAAGATGCAGTAAAAATTATAGAAAAAATGAAATTACAATATCCAGATGCAACTTGTAGCTTGGATTTTAAAACTCCTTTTGAAATAGTTGTTGCAGTTATGCTTTCAGCACAATGTACAGATGAAAGAGTAAATAAGACTACACCTAGATTATTTTCTAGATGTCCTACTATAGAAGATTATTTAAGTATTCCAATTGAAGAGTTAGAAGAAATAATTCATCCTTGTGGTTTTTATAAAAATAAAGCTAAGAATATTAAACTTTGTAGTAAGCAAGTACATGAAAGATTTAATGATGTTGTTCCTTCTAACATGGAAGATTTAATGAGTCTTGCTGGTGTTGGTAGAAAGAGTGCTAATGTTATATTATTAGAAGCTTTTGGAATAGCTCAAGGAATTGCTGTTGATACACATGTAAAAAGAATTTCTACTTTAATGGGTTTATCTAAAGAAAAAGAACCTGAAAAAATTGAAAAAGATTTAATTAATTTATTTCCAAAAAAATATTTTAAAGATATAAATCATACTTTTATTTGGCATGGTAGAAATACTTGCATTTCCAGACATCCCAAATGCGATAATTGCTGTGTAAAAGATTTTTGTAAATTTTATAAGAAAATTGGACGTTAGCGAAATCAAAGATTTCGACGTCCACATGCACAAAATTGCTTCGCAATTATTGTGCAT
>CALXAU010000062.1 GCA_944386355.1 uncultured Clostridia bacterium | reverse complement strand
TCTGGGTCTTGCCTGCAAAATATTAATATATCAATACTTTTGAGTAATAAGAAGTGAAAAACCATTAACTAGTAATACTATTAAATTTAAAATAAATACTATACTTGTTTTTTTTTATATTTTGGTGTAAAATACCAAAGTATAGTAAATAATAAACTAGGAGGAAAAAATAAAATATGAAATTTGTAACAGACGAGGATTCGAGGAGACAGTACAAGCAATTCTTAGAAAAACATGAAAGATGTAATTTTCAGCAATCATTAGAATGGGCAAAAGTAAAAGAACCAAACTGGAAAAGTGAAGTAATACTTGCAGAAGACGAAGAAGGAAATATTATAGGTTCTTTATGTGTGTGGATAAGAAAAATGCCTATTTTTGGAAATATAATGTACTCACCAAGAGGCCCGGTATGTGATATACATGATATAGCGGTATTAAAACAAATAACACAAGGAGCAAAAGAACTTGCCAAAAAATATAATGCAATAGTATTAAGAATTGAACCAGACATTGAAAGTGAAGATCAAATATTTAGAGATATTGTAACAAATATTGGATATAAGATAAAAGATGATGCAAAAAATTTTCAAGACGAAATACAACCAAGATATGTATTTAGATTAGATATAAAAGATAAAACAGAAGAGGAAATATTCGCAGGATTTGCACAAAAAACTAGATACAATGTAAGACTTGCAACTAAAAAAGGAGTAGTAATAAAAGAAGGAAAAAAGGAAGATTTAAAAGAGTTTCATAAAATAATGGTAGAGACTGGTGCAAGAGACGGGTTTATTATAAGACCACTATCATATTTTGAAAAAATGTATGATTGTTTAGGTCCAAAACATATGAAAATATTACTTGCATATCATGAGGACAAGCCAATAGCTGGAGTTATACCAATATTCTACGGAAATAAAACATGGTATCTGTATGGAGCAAGTAGTAATAAACACAGAAACTTAATGCCTAATTATTTATTACAATGGGAAATGATAAAAATGGCAATAGAAAGAAAAGACGATATATATGACTTTAGAGGAGTATCAGGAGTTGTTGATGAAAGTCATCCACAATACGGTTTATATAGATTTAAAAAAGGCTTTGGAGCAAAATTTACAGAATTCATAGGAGAAATATATATACCATATCATCCATTAAAATATAAGTTATACAAATTTTCAGAAAAAGCATTTAGAACAATAAGACAATTAAAACTAAAGTTCAAATAAAATTAAAAAAGTATTTGCAGGTTTATAGGTAAAACCTTTATAAAAAACCTAAAATCATTATAAAGGAGAAAAGGGAAGAATAATAATATTCCCTAAATAAGATATGGCAACAGTAATTATTAATAGAAAAGATTTAAAAAATAATATAGAAAAAATAAAAAATGAAATATCAAAACAATTACCAGATGATAAAGGAAGAAAAGTAAAAATAATTGCTGTAGTAAAATCAAATGGATATGGATTAGATATTGTAAAATATACAAAATTCTTAATAAATAATGATATAGATTATTTTGCTGTTTCAACAGTACAAGAAGCGTTAACATTAAGGAAAGCAGGTATAAAAGAAACAATTTTAATGTTATCTTCAACAGCAATAAAAAGTGATATAAAAAATTTAATAGAAAATAATATTATATTAACTATAGGATCAAAAGAAGCTGCACAAGCAGTAGATGAAATAGCAAAAGAAATGGACAAAAAAGTAAAAGCTCATATAAAAATAGATACAGGATTTGGAAGATACGGATTTTGCTATACAGCAAAAGAAGAAATAGTTGAAACTTTAAAAACATTAGAAAATGTAAAAATAGAAGGAACATTTTCACATTTTTCTATAGCTTTTTACAATAAAGATGAATATACAAAAATGCAATTTAAAAGATTTATCGATACAATAGAAGTACTAAAAATGAACAACATACAAACAGGAATGTTACATATTTGTAATTCATCAGCTTTTTTAAAATTTCCAAATATGTATTTAAATGCAGTTAGATTAGGTTCAGCATTTTTAGGAAAATTAGCATTTAAAAACTCTATAGGATTAATTCCTATTGGATTTTTACAAGATAAAGTTTCAGAAATAAAAACATTACCAAAAGGGTATAATATAGGTTATTCAAATTCTTATAAAACTAAAAAAGAAACAAAAGTGGCAATTATATCATGTGGTTATATAGACGGAGTAAATATGACCCTTGGGAGAGATATGTTTAGACCAATTGATAAAATTAGATATTTAGCAGAAGGGATAAAGCAATTACTAAAAAAACAAGAGATATATGTTACAATAAATAATGAAAAGTGCAAAATTTTAGGAAGAATAGGTGCACATCATATAACAGTAGATATTACAAATAAAAATGTAAACATAGGAGATATCGTTACATTTAAAACAAATCCTCAATTTGTGGATAGTAGTATTAGAAGGGAGTATGAATAAATGGATACAAAACCAGATAATACAGATAAAGAAAAAAAATCACAAAATGATGTAAATATACAAGAGCAAAAATTCAAACCATATAACTTTTTTAAAAAAGTGTGGTTTTCTATAACCAAAATAGAACAATATCCAATAATGGCAACAGAAGGTGTAGGAAGAGCTTTTAACTATTTGATAAAGTTAGTATTAATAATGTGTATTGTTGTTGGAGTCGTATTTGTATATCAAACTTCTCAAATTATGAATGAATTTATTCAATATATGGAAAATGATTTTCCAGACTTTGAATTTAGAAACGGAAATTTAGATGTTAAAAGCGATAATCCAATTATAATAGAAGAAAATGAATTCTTCGGAAAAATAATAATAGATACAAAAACACAAGATGAAGCTCAAATAAATAATTATGTCCAAGATATAAATAAGATGCGGAAGTGGAGTATTAGTATTAAAAGATAAAATACTATTTACAAATTCTTTTGGACAAAGTATTTGGCAAAACTATAATGAGGTATCTACACAATTACGAATAAGTGAATTTAATAAACAACAAGTAATTGAAAGTGCAAAAGGGAATGGAATAATAGGGCTATACTTTGGGGTATTTTTAACAGTATTAATGTATTGTTTTTTAATATTTTTAATCGGTGCATTATGGTATGTTTTAATGCTAAGCTTTTTAGGATTTTTAACTACAAAAATAATAAAATTAAGAATGCGATATGCAGCAATATTCAATATGAGTGTTTATGCAATTACATTATCATTATTATTAGAGATAATATATATACCAATAAATGTATTTACAGGATTTACGATCAAATACTTTGATGTAATGTATGTAACTGTTGCAACAATTTATTTAGTAGCAGCAATATTTATAATAAAATCAGAATTTATAAAAAAACAAGCAGAATTGATGAAGATATTAGAAATGCAAGAAGAAGTAAAAAGACAATTAGAACAACAGGAAAATCAAAAAAATAAAGAAACAGATAAAAAAGATGAACCAAAAGATAAAGAAAAAGAAGAAAATAAAAGTACAGATAAAAAACAGGAAAAACAAGAAAGAAAAGAACCAGAAGAGCCAGAAGGATCAAATGCTTAGATTCAAGTGTACTTAAGGAAAGGAATGATATGAGAAAATGAGTAATAATAATAAACCACATAAAAAAGAAAATAAAATATTATTATCTTTGTTAGTTTTAGTATTAATAATAGCAATATCAGTTGTTGCACTTATATTTTTATTAAAGAAAGATTCAAATAAAGAAGACAATACATTAGCATATACAGATTTAATAAAAGAAATATCTTATGGAAATGTAGAGAAAATTGAAATGACAGTTGGTAGTACTACTCTTAAAGTAAAAATGAAGAATGATGAAGTGCAAAAAACTGCAATTGTACCAAACACAGAAGCTTTTATAGGGCTTGTGCAACAAAAAGTTGCTGAAGGAAATGAAATAGAATTAGTACAAAAACCAAAAAATGTAATAGCACAAATTCCGTCAATTTTGTTTTCTATGTTTCCTACTTTAATAATGCTTGCATTATTTATAATGATATTTAAAATGCAAGGGTTAGGAGAAAAAGGAAAAGTATATGAAGAAACAGAAAGAAAGACAAAAGTAACATTTAAAGATGTAGCAGGATTAGAAGAGGAAAAAGCAGAACTAATTGAAATAGTAGACTTTTTAAAAAAGCCAGAAAAATATGCAAAAATGGGAGCTAAAATACCAAAAGGGGTTCTTTTATATGGAAAACCTGGAACAGGAAAAACATTAATTGCAAAAGCAATTGCAGGAGAAGCAAATGTGCCATTTATATCAATGAGTGGATCAGAATTTATAGAAATGTTTGCAGGACTTGGAGCTTCTAGAGTTAGAAAATTATTTGAAAAAGCAAGAAAATTATCTCCTTGTATAGTCTTTATAGATGAAATAGATGCAATAGGCTCAAGAAGAACATCAAATAGTGGAGCAGAAACAGAAAACAATCAAACTTTAAATCAGTTATTAGTCGAAATGGACGGATTTAGTTCAGAAGAAACAATAATTGTACTTGCAGCAACAAACAGACCAGAAATGTTAGATAAGGCATTATTAAGACCAGGAAGATTTGATAGACAAATTACAATTCCAACTCCAGATTTAAGAGGAAGATTAGAAATATTAAAAATACATTCAGAAGATAAAAACTTATCAGATGAAGTTAATTTAGAAAGTATTGCAGAAGATACAGCAGGATTTACTGGAGCAGAACTTGCAAATATTTTAAATGAATCTGCAATTATTGCAACAAAAAACAAACATGAACAAATTGAAAATAGTGATTTAGATGATGCAGTAAAGAAAGTAACTGTAGGACTTGAAAAACATAGTAGAGTAATCTCTGAAAAAGATAAAAAACTAACAGCATATCATGAAGCAGGACATGCTGTTGTAAGTAAATATTTACCGACTCAAACTGATGTAAAAGAAGTATCAATTATTCCAAGAGGAGTTGCAGGTGGATATACTATGTATAAAACAAATGAGGATAAATTCTATATTTCAAAAACAGAAATGCAAGAAAAATTAATTGCATTATTAGGTGGTAGAGCAGCAGAAAAAATAGCTTTGGACGATATTTCAACAGGTGCAAGTAATGACATAGAAGTTGCAACACAAATTGCAAGAGATATGGTTACAAAATATGGTATGAGCGACAATTTAGGTCCAATTGCATTAAAAGATGAAAAAGATCCATATAAAATGAGATTATTTGGTGAAGAAATGGAAGATGCAATAGGCAAAGAAGTAAAACAGTTGATAGATACAGCATATAATGATGCTCAAACAATATTAAAACAAAATATAGATAAGCTAGATAAAATTGCACAAGCACTTTTGAAAAAAGAAAAAATAAATGAAAATGAATTTAAAAGCTTTTTTGAAGAATAAAATTTTTAAGTAGTTATATATTAATATTTTTGACTAGATATAACTGAGTGTAACAACCTAGAAGTTATATGCAAAATATGAATATATAACTATTTTATCTATTAGAAATTTTTTACTGATTTTTCTGATAGATAAAGTATAATCGTATAATTTTACTTACATAAAATTGGTGCACGAACAAAGACGCGACATGTTAGTAAACTAAAATGTTAATGTATTAATTTGTTCTATAATAGAATTAAAAAAGCTTTGATTAAAACAATAAAAAAGAAGGTGAATTAAATGACAATAAAACAAGCGTTAGAAAAAGGAACTATTTTATTAAAATCTGCAAATATAGAAACACCAAAGCAGAAATCAAGATTATTATTACAATTTGTAATGAAAAGAACTAGACAATATTTAATAGTATATGATGACAAAGAAATGGATGAAAAAGAAAATAAACAATTTTTTGATTTTATTGAAAAAATGAGAAGAGGTGTACCTTTACAACATATTACACATTCACAAGAGTTTATGAAAATGGATTTTTATGTTGATGAAAATGTATTAATTCCACGACCAGATACAGAAATTTTAGTAGAAGAGGTTATAAAAATAGCAAAAAAAATAAATGCTAAGGAAATATTAGATTTGTGTACAGGAAGCGGAATAATTGCAATATCTCTTGCAAAATACTTAGACAATATAAATGTTACAGCAATAGATATTAGTAAAAAAGCATTGGAAATTGCAAAAGGAAATGCTAAAAAAAATGAAGTAGAAGAAAAAATAACTTGGATTGAATCAGATTTATTTGAAAATTTGTCTATGCAAAAATATGATATAATTGTTTCAAATCCGCCATACATAAAAAAAGAGATTATAAAAAATCTATCAAAAGAAGTAAAAAAAGAGCCAATAATCGCATTAGACGGTGGTATTGACGGTTTAGATTTTTATAGAAAAATAATAAAAGAAGCATATTTGTATTTGAAACATTTTGGATTTTTATGTTTTGAAATAGGATATGACCAAAAAGAGGAAGTAATTAATTTAATTAATCAAAATAAAATTTATGCAAACACATATTGTAAAAAAGATTTATTTGATAATGATAGAGTTATAATAACAAGATTAGAATAAATTAAAATAGTAATGAAATTAAAATAATAAGGAAGGAAAAATAAAATGTCTTTTTCAGCAGAAGTAAAAAAGGAATTATCAAGTATCAGTAATCTAGCAAATAAACAGGAAGTAAAGCAGGAGTTAATAGGTTATTTATTATCTGGAAATGTTTATTACATCAAGAACAAAATTCAATTTTCAACAGAAAATGATTATAATATAAATAGATTTTCTAAATTATTATCTAACCTAAAAATAGAACATAATATACAAATAAAAGGAAAGAACTTTATTATATCTATATTGCTAAAAAACGTGCCTTTTGTAAAAGTTATAGATAAAAAATTAACTGTAGAAATAGAAGAAGAGATAAAAAAACAAGAAACAAATTCAAAAGCAATTTTAAGAGGTCTTTTTTTAGGAGGAGGCTCGATAAATAATCCTGAAAAAAAGTATCATCTAGAAATTTCTCTATCAAGTGAAGAAAATTTAATATATATAAAAAATATTTTAGAACTTTATAATATAAATATAAAAACTTTAGAAAGAGGAGAAAAAGTATCTATTTATATTAAAGAAGGAGAAGAAATATCTAAATTATTAGCATTTATGGGAGCAAAGAAAGCTGTTATAAAATTTGAAGAAATAAGAGTACAAAAACAAATGAGAGGTAAAGTAAACAGACTAGTAAATTGCGAAACTGCTAATATAACAAAAACAATAAATGCGTCAATAATGCAAATTGAAGCAATAAAAAAACTTCAGAAAGAACATCAATTTAACAAATTAGATGAAAGTTTAAAAGAAGTTGCAATAGCAAGATTAGAAAATCCACAAATGTCTTTAGAAGATTTAGGAAAATTGTTAAAAAAACCTATAGGTAAATCTGGAGTAAATTATAGATTAAAAAAAATAATGGAGATAGCAAATGGATAAAAAAGAATTAGGAATATATATACATATACCTTTTTGCAAGAAAAAATGCGAATATTGTGATTTTGTGTCTTTTGAAAATTGTAGTGAGAATATACAAGAGGAATATGTAAAATGTTTAATAAAAGAAATACAGTACAATATAGACATAGGAATTTTTAACAACTACAGAATAACTACAATATATATAGGTGGAGGAACACCCTCATATATAAAAAGTAAATATATAGAAGGAATACTTAAAAAAATATATGAAATCATCCCTAACAATGAACTTGAAAATACAGAAATAACATTAGAAATAAATCCAGGAACATTAACAAATGAAAAATTAGAAAATTATAAGCAATCAAAAATAAATCGTATTAGTATAGGAGTACAATCAACAAATAATACTCTTTTAAAAATGTTAGGAAGAATACATACATATGAAGAATTTTATGAAAATTATAAATTGCTTAAAAATACAGGCTTTTCAAATATAAATGTTGATTTTATGATAGGATTACCAAATCAAACATTAGATGATATACAAAAATGTATAGAACAAATAAAAATGCTTTCTCCAAAACATGTTTCAGTATATTCATTAATATTAGAAGAAAATACAAAATTATTTGATAAAATTAATTCAAATGAATTAGAAGTTCCGAATGAAGATTTAGAAAGAAAAATGTATTGGAAAATAAAAAAGGAGCTAGAAAATTTAGGATATATTCATTATGAAATATCAAACTTTGCTAAAAAAGGATATTTTTCTAAACATAATTTAAACTGCTGGGAGCAAAAAGAGTATATTGGGTTTGGTGTAAATGCACATTCTTATTTAAATAGAATAAGATTTTCTAATACAGAAAATATAAAAGAATATATAAAAAATATAAATGAGAAGAATTATTTGGAAAATAGGAAAATACATGAAATACAAACTATAGAAGAAGAACAAAATGAATTTATGCTATTAGGTTTAAGAAAAATAAAAGGTGTATCAATTAATAGTTTTAAAGAAAAGTTTAATAAAAATCCACTTTTTTTATATAAAGAGATAATTGTAAAGTTAGAAAAAGAAGGTTTATTAAAAGTAGAACAAGATAATATTTGTCTTACTTCAAAGGGAATTGATTGTGCAAATTTAGTTTGGGTTGAGTTTGTTTAATTGTTACTAGTGAATGATTTTAATGATAAATAAGAAAAGTGGCTTCGCCACATGTGCATTTTGCTTCGCAAATATGCACAACCTAAAGAAACTTAACCTTGTTGTA
>CALXAU010000061.1 GCA_944386355.1 uncultured Clostridia bacterium | reverse complement strand
GAAATAAAAGAAATAGAAAATTTAAACAGTTATACAGTAGTAGCAGTAAATGATAAAATATATGTAGAGAAAATATAGAAAAAAGAAAATATTACAGAAAGATTAAAAAAATATTGTATTAAAAAAAATAGATTTACAAAAAGAAAAAAATGGAATATTTATTTCACTTTGTGTTGCGAAACTAAAAATTTTCATATTGTTTCCTATACACAAAAAATACGAAAAATTACAAAATTTTTCGTATTTTTTGTGAGAGGACACTAAGTAAAATAACACCATAGTTCCTACTCGAGTATTTATTCAACTGTAACAGATTTAGCAAGATTTCTAGGTTTATCAACATCTAAGCCCTTTTCTTTAGAAATATAGTAAGCAAATAATTGCATAGGAACAACTGATAATATAGGAGAAATAAAAGGACTTGTTTGAGGAATTTTTACAACTAAATCAAACATAGAATTCTCAATATTTTGATTAGTAATAATTAAAGTTTTAGCACCACGTGTTATTACTTCTTGAATATTACTAATAGATTTTTCTACTAAAGTAGAATCAGTAAGAATTCCAATAACAGTAACACCATTTTCAATTAAAGCGATAGGACCATGTTTTAATTCTCCTGCTGGATAGCTTTCAGAATGTATATATGAAATTTCTTTTAATTTTAGAGAAGCTTCTCTTGCAACTGTTTCATCTATACCTCTTCCTAAGAAAAACATATCTTTTTCAGAATATACAGTTTTTGCAAAACTTTTTATAACTTCTGAGCATTTCAAAGTTTCTTCAATCTTTTTTGGTAACTGTAAAATTTCTTTTTTCAAATTAGATATTATTTTTGGATCTTGAGTTTCTAATATTTCTGCTAAATGAATAGCCAAAATATTTAATAAAACAATTTGAGATGTATAGGCTTTAGTTGAAGCAACAGCTATTTCTGGACCTGCATGTGTATATATGCAATAATCTGCTTCTCTTGTGATTGAACTACCTATAACATTTGAAATAGCAATTGTTTTTGCACCTTTAGATCTAGCTAATTTTAAAGCAGCAATCGTGTCAGCTGTTTCACCAGATTGAGATATAAATATACAAAGAGTAGATGTATCTATTAAAGGATCTCTATATCTAAATTCTGATGCAATATCTACTTGAGTTGGTATTTTACAAAGTTTTTCTATGCAAACTTTTCCTGCTAATCCTGCATGCATCGCAGTACCACAAGCAATAATATATATTTGATTAATTAAAGATAAATAAGGTTTAGAAAAATTTAATTCATCTAAATTGCAAGTTCCGTCTTCTTGTAATCTAAAACCAATAGTTTCTCTAATTGCTGTTGGTTGTTCATAAATTTCTTTTAACATATAATCATCAAAACCATTTTTTTCAGCACTACTAGCATTCCATGATATATTTTGACATTCTTTATGTATTATAGATAAATTTTTATCAAAGAACACAATATTATCTCTATATAAAACTGCAAATTCTAAATCATTTAAAAAATAGAATTTTTTTGTAAAAGATAAAATTGCAGGAATATCTGAAGATATATAATTTTCTGTTTCAGAATTACCAATAACCAAAGGACTATCTTTTCTAACTACTATCATATTATCTGGAAAATCTAGACAAATACCCGCAATAGAAAAACTTCCTTTTAAATCTAAACACGCATTTTTAAAAGCTGTTAAAAAGCTTCCTTTTTCTTTCTTATTTTCTTTTTGATAATAATAATGAATAAGATTAGGAATTACTTCTGAGTCAGTTTCAGATAAAAAGTTATAACCTTTATCAGTAAGAAAAGCTCTTAATTCATTGTAATTTTCTATAATACCATTATGAACAACACTAAAAGTATTACTATTATCCATATGAGGATGAGAATTTTCTTTGGAAGGTTTACCATGAGTTGCCCACCTTGTATGAGCAATACCAACAGTTCCTTCTAAAGAATCAATACCTGTTAAATCATATAAATTTTTTACTCTTCCTTTATCTTTCATTAAAGATATTTTGTCTTTTTCAATTGTAGAAATACCAGCTGAGTCATATCCTCTATATTCTAATTGAGAAAGACCATTAAGTAAAATGGGGGTAGCTTTTTTATTCCCTATGTAACCTACTATTCCACACATAAAAACCTCCTAAATTATTTTAAGATAAAAATTTAAAATATAGTTTGAAATATAGTTATATACAAATTTTATTAACATATCTACTTAAAAGTTACAATCATTTGTATAATACAAATTCAAAACTATTATCTAGTAAAAATATTTTAAATATAAAATAGAAAGTATTTAAACTGTGTATTTACCTCTGTTACAATATTACTACTGCTTTTTAATAAATACTATTGGCTAAGTCAAGCCATTAGAGCATCCGCCGAATACTTCGATAACTCTAAACCTCGTCAACCATATTGGTTCAGGCGCTTAAAAAATTAAAAATTATATCCTCCTATTTTTTTTACTTTCTATTTCTATATTATATTATACTAAATTAAAAAAAGTAGCAAGTACAATTTAAATAAATATAGAATATTTTTAAATCTGCGAATAGTAACACTCTATCAGTTTATGTGCACAAATATAAAAGAAAATCATAATATATATATAAGAATACTTGTAAATATTCAGAATTTTATTATTTAAATTTAATAAAAAATAATTTAAAAATAGTTAATAAAATAAAAAATTTGTAGAGATAGGGGGGGATATATATGGCTACAAATTTACCGTTAACAGGTACTTTCAATGTAACTTGTGAATATAAAAGAAAAGGAAATTCTTGGATTGCAGGTTGGCATACTGGAATAGATTTAACAGGAAGTGATACAATTTACGCAACATGCGACGGAACAGTTACAAGAATAGGATTAAATGATGATAGTTATGGGAATTTTATTGTAGTAAAAGCAACAAATGGAAAATATCATTGGTTTTGTCATTTATCTAGAATAGACGTAAAAGAAAATCAAACAGTTAACAGATTAAGTAAAATAGGCATAATGGGAAATACAGGAAATACAACAGGTAAGCATTTACATTATGAAATAAGAAATGAAAGTAATAAATATGCAGATAATATAAATCCAGCAGAATATATGGGAATACCAAATAAAGTAGGAACTTATGATAGTAAAAACTATCAAATAGGAGAAAGTACAACTACAGAAGGAAAATTAAAAACTCTAAAAAGAAATACAAATTTAAGAGAAGAACCTAACACGAAATCAAATGCTACTTTATATTTAGAAAATACTACTTTATATGTATTGCAAAAGTCAGTAGCAGTCGCAGACGGCTATACATGGGATAAAGTAAGAATACGTGTAAATGGAAAAGAAGGATATATGATAAATAAAAATTACAAATAATATAAAATCTCTAATATGTTTTCTAATACATATTAGAGATTAATTAATTAAAAATACAAAAAAGTTCACAGGCTGTAAATAATTTATTTTCCTAATTTTTTAATTGAGAATAAAATATAAGTATGATAAAATATTAAAAATGAAAATAACGGAGGAAGACATGTTTCAAATTGAAGAAGAACTAAAAAAATTGCCCCAAAAACCAGGAGTATATATAATGAAAGACAAAGAAGACAACATCATTTATGTTGGAAAAGCAGTATCTTTAAGAAATAGAGTAAGGCAATATTTTAGGAAAAATAACAAGACAGAAAGAATAAAAAAAATGGTAAGTTTAATAGACCATTTTGAATATATTGTTGTAGATAATGAAGCGGAAGCCCTAATTTTAGAATGTAATTTAATAAAAAAAAATAGACCCAAATTTAATGTATTATTAAAAGATGATAAAACATATCCATATATAAAAATTGATATAAAATCAGATTATCCAAATGTGATGATTACAAGAAGGTTGATAAATGACGGTTCAAAATATTTTGGACCTTATGCAAATCCAGGAGCTGCTAAAGAAATGATTTCATTTATAAAGGAAAGATATCAAATAAGACAATGCAGAAATTTTAAATCAAATACAAGGCCATGTTTAAATTATCATATACATAGATGTCTAGCTCCATGCATGGGGTATGTTTCGAAAGAAGAATATCGAAAGCAAATTGACGAAATTATTGATTTATTAGAAGGAAAGATAGAAAAAATTACAAAAGAAATAGAAAAACAAATGATAGAAGAATCTAAAAATCTAAATTTTGAGAAAGCGGCATATTTAAGAGATAAAAAAATAGCAATAGAAAGAGTGTCAGAAAAACAAAAAGTATCTAATATATCAGAAAATAATATTGACGTAATAGGAATTGCAAAATCAGAACTTCAAGTATGTATAGAGATATTTTTTGTAAGAGGAAGTAAAATGATAGGAAGAGAGCACTTTTTTTATCAAGACTTAAATGATATGGAAGATAAAGAAATTTTATCTGGTTTTATAAAACAATACTATTTAGACAACCCTAATATACCAAGCAAAATAATGATAAAAGAAGAAATTGAAGACAAAGAAGCAATAGAACAATGGTTATCCACAGTAAAGGGAACAAAAGTGGAATGTAAAACTCCTCAAAAAGGTCAAAAACTAAGATTTGTGGAAATGGCAGAAAACAATGCAAAAGTAACTTTAGAAAATAGGGAAAAAGATAAAAGTGAAATATTACTTGAATTAAAAGAAGTACTAAATTTAGATAAAATGCCAAGAAAAATAGAAACTTTTGATATTTCAAATATTTCAGGTGAATATATGGTAGCAGGAATGTGTGTCTTACAAGACGGTGTAGTAAATAGAAAAATGGCACGTAGATTTAAAATAAAAACAGTACTTACTCAAGATGACCCAAAATGTATGGAAGAAGTAGTAACAAGAAGATTAAAACACTCTATAGAAAATCCAAAAGGAGGATTTGGAAAATTACCAGATGTAATATTTGCAGACGGTGGAATTACACAAATAAGAGCAATACAAGAAGCTATAAAAAAGTATAATATAGATATACCTGTTTTCGGAATGGTAAAAGATAATAAACATAGAACTAGAGCATTAATGAATGATAAAAGAGAAGAACTAGAAATTTCTGAAAACTTAATGAAAGTAATTACTAACTTTCAAGATGCAGTACATGATACTGCAATTAACTATCATAGAAAATTAAGAGAAAAAGCTATAAGAAAGTCAGAGTTAGACGAGATAAAAGGAATAGGAGAAGTGAAAAAAAGACAATTACTTACACAATTTGGTAGTGTTGAAAAAATAAAAAATGCTTCAATAGATGATTTAAAAAAGATTAAAGGATTAAATGATGAAATTATAAAAAGATTGAAAGAATTAT
Source organism: uncultured Clostridia bacterium (assembly GCA_944386355.1). GTDB lineage: Bacteria > Bacillota > Clostridia > TANB77 > CAG-508 > CAG-269. Next base: position 3,737 of record CALXAU010000061.1, on the reverse strand, counting down.
AAAATTTAAGTAATATTCTTAAAAGTCCAAGCATATAATATAAAAAACATAGTAAGGGGGATTTTGAGAATGGAATTAGCAAAAGAAAAATTTTTTTCATCTATTTTAAGAATTTTTTCACATAAAAATATTGTAGAAGAAAAAAATAGGACAAGTAATGAAGATAAAAGTGAAATAACAAAATATGTATTGATAATTTTTGGAATAGCTTTTATATTTTTTTCTGTTATTAATTGTTTTTTAATATATAATTTTATGAATATTCTACAGAGTTTCTAGAATTAAAAATAATGTTAGAAACAAATTTTTATGACTTTTTTTCAAAATACTAAACCAGAAATTTTAAAGATATTGAAAGAATAGAAGATATGGAACGATAAAAGTATTAAGTAATTTAGAATCTGTTATTAAATTAAAGCATATGACATTTTAATATGTATATATGCTTTTTTTATTTTTTTAAAATTCTATTGATTTATTTATGTAAAATATTATATAATATGAGAACAATAATAATTAGAAAAGAGATATAATAAATGAATGAGAATAAAATAAATATACAAACAGATAAGGATTTTAAAAATCAAGTTATAAAATTAAAAAGGCTAATATTTAGTTATATATCCACTAATAAAATTACACAGGAGAACCTTTTAGAAATAAAAACCATAATGATAGCTATAGGAGAATATATACAGTCTTTTGAAGATCAAAATGAAAAAGAAAAAAAAACATTAAGAAATAATTTTAAAGGTAAAAACATAAGGTATAAAAATTATATTAAAATGAATGCAACAAGAATAAGGAATACTATTGAAACCATGACAGAAGAGGAAATGCCAACAATTGTTTTAGCTTTTGTTAATAAATATGCACATAGGATAGAAGCTTTTTTAAGAGAAAGAGAGGAATTTAACAGAGAAGATAAAATAAAAGATATTGAGAAACAAAAACAAGAAACAATAATTGAATTACAAAAAATAAATACATTGATTATATTAATAGACAAAACAAATAAAATATCAGAGAAGTATAGTGATAAAAAAATAGAAAATAAAATAAAAGAGAAAGATATACTAATAAAAAATCTAAATATACCAGAAAGTTATAAACAAGAAGAAATAAAGAAAATTTTACAAAGAAGAAGAGATGTTTATGAGGGGGTAATAGCTGATTTAAATAAAAGAATCAATGAATTGCGAAAACCTTACTATAATAATCTTATGATTAATAGTCAAAGAGAGTTATTCTTGATAAAGAATAGGTTAATAGAAAATTTTGTAGATGATTGGTGTAAAAATCAAAAAAAGATTTATAAATATAAAGTGAGAGTAGAGCCAGATCATAAAAAAAAGAACTATAAAGGAATTTTGAAAATAGATTATGGAAATTTGGCATATCCAGTTTCTGTACATATACATGACATAATAGTAGACAGAATTATAAATGAATATGAAAAGAAATTAGATAAAAGAACAGATTATGTAAATGTAAATGCAATATATAAAAGAAATAACGAAGAAATCGAAAAAATAAAAGAAGATATAAGAAAAGGTTTACTTAGTAAAAATAAGCATATAGAAACATTAATAAGAGAAACTGAAGACGTATCTATTTCTAGTGAAGAAGAAGATATATTTAGAATTCAGTCATATCAAGAAGAAATAAATATTTTGAATATTATGCAGGAAAAAATAGATAAAGTAAAATATGATAATAATTTATCACAAGAACAAAAAAATTTAATACAAAAACATATAGAAAATATGACTATAATAGCAATTAAGCAAGGAGTAGGTAACGAAGAATATGAAAAAATAATCGAAGAATATTTAGATGAAAAAATATATAGCAAAAGAAGAATAATATTATTCAATAAAAATAAAACATTAGAGAGAGGAGCTTAAAAAATGAGAATAGCAGATAAATGGGAAGATTATCAATTAATAGATATGTCAGAAGGACAAAAATTAGAAAAATGGGGAGATATTATCTTATCAAGACCAGATCCTCAAATCTTGTGGAAAGAAAAAAGTTTTCCAAATAAATGGAAAGAGGCATACGCAATTTATCATCGTTCCAAAACAGGTGGTGGGAGTTGGGAATATATAAAAAAAGTTCCAGAAAAATGGCAAGTAAAATATAAAAGTTTAACATTTAATATAAAAACAATGGGGTTTAAGCATACAGGTCTATTTCCAGAACAAGCGGCAAATTGGGAATGGATGAGTAATAAGATAAAAGAAGCTAAAAGACCAATAAAAGTACTTAATCTTTTTGCATATACAGGTGGAGCTACTGTTGCTTGCTTACAGGCAGGTGCTAGTGTTTGCCATGTAGACAGTTCAAAAGGAATGGTGTCATGGGCGAAAGAAAATGTAAAATCTTCAAAATTAGAAGATAGACAAGTAAGGTATATTGTAGATGATGTTATAAAATTTGTAAATAGGGAAATACGAAGAGAGAATAAGTATGATGCAATTATAATGGATCCTCCTTCATATGGTAGAGGAACAAATGGAGAAGTATGGCAACTAGAAAATAATATATTTGATTTAGTTGATTTATGCACAAAAGTATTATCTCCAAATCCTTTATTTTTTCTAATAAATTCATATACTACAGGAATGGCAAGTACTGTTTTAGGAGATATTTTAAAATTGACAGTAAACAAAAAATTTAAAGGAAATATCGAAACAGGAGAAGTAGCTCTCCCTATGAAAAATTCAAATCTCATATTACCTTGTGGGATATATGGATGTTGGGAAATGTAATAAATTAAAATATTAATGTGAAAAAATTTCTTAACTATATTGCATTTAATAAAATAAAGTAATGCTAACTTTATTATATTAGAAATTATACTAATTAACTATAAAGGTTTATAGGATTCCTTTTAAAAACCTAAATAAGAATATAAGGAATAATAAATAAATTGGAAAAATCAGAAAATCAGGATGTAATAAGTGTAAATAGAAATATTATTAATAATTTAAAAATAATTTATGAAGATAATCATATAATAGTAGTAGAAAAAATGCCCAATATTCCTTCACAATCAGATAAAACAGAAGATATAGATATGCTAACAGTAGTAAAACAATATATAAAAGAAAAATACAAAAAGCCAGGTAATGTTTATGTAGGATTAGTTCATAGACTGGATAGACCAGTAGGAGGAATAATGGTATTTGCAAAAACATCTAAATCAGCTTCAAGATTAAGTGAACAAATAAGAAGTAAAGAAATAAAAAAGAGATACTTAACAGTTGTAGACGGAAAACTAGATAAAAATGAAGATATTTTAGAAAATTATTTATATAAAGATGAAAGAAACAATATAAGTAAAGTAGTAAATAAAGAAAAAAAGAATGCTAAACTTGCAAAATTAAAATATAAAGTTTTGGTATATGATGAGGTAAAAAATTTGAGTTTATTAAAAATAGACTTATATACAGGAAGACATCATCAGATAAGAGTACAATTAAGTAATTTAGGGCATAGCATTTTTGGAGATCAAAAATATGGAAAAAGAGGGAAAGGTAAACAAATTTCTCTTTGGGCATATCAATTTGAATTAACACATCCAGTAACAAAAGAAAAACTCTGTTTTAATGATTTTCCTGAGAGTAAAGGAACATGGAGTATTTTAAAAAAATACGAAAATTTGAAACTATAGCAAAAGTTGTGTGAATTGAATTCGGTTTGGATTTATAACTTGAAAAAATTTAAAATAG
>CALXAU010000060.1 GCA_944386355.1 uncultured Clostridia bacterium | reverse complement strand
TTGAGCATCAGTTAAATTAGAACAACTTCCAACTTCAAAATATTTCTTTTGTCTAGGAGACCATGCTTCAACATCACAAGATTTTGCTTTTAAATCTGCCAAATCACCACTACAACATTCTAGAGTTCTAACTGGGATATTCATGCTTCTGAAAAATTCTACTGTATAAGACCACATTTTATCATACCATTTCCAACTATCTTCTGGTTCACAAACTACTATCATCTCTTGTTTTTCAAATTGATGTATTCTGTAAACACCTCTTTCTTCAATACCATGAGCTCCTTTTTCTTTTCTGAAACAAGGAGAATATGAAGTCATAGTGTAAGGTAACTTATCAGGTTCTAAAATTTGACCTTTAAATTTACCAATCATAGAATGTTCACTAGTTCCTATTAAATATAAATCTTCGCCTTCTATTTTATACATCATAGCATCCATTTCTTCAAAACTCATAACACCTGAAACAACATCACTACGTATCATATAAGGAGGAATGCAATAGGTAAAACCTTTATTTATCATAAAATCTCTTGCATAAGTTAGTACGGCAGAGTGAAGTCGTGCAACATTTCCTACTAAATAATAAAAACCATTTCCAGAAACGCGTCTTGCACTATCTAAATCTAAACCACCCAATTTTTCTAGTATTTCTCCATGAAAAGGAATTTCATAAGAAGGAACAATTGGATCTCCAAAACGTTGTATTTCAACATTTTCACTATCATCTTTTCCAATAGGAACAGAACTGTGCATTATATTTGGAATTTTCATCATTCGAGAGTTAATTTCTTCGGAATAAGTATTTTCTAATTTTTCATTTTCTTCTAACTCTTTATTTATCTGTTCAACTTCTTTTTTTATTTTTTCTGCTTCATCCTTTTTTCCATTTTTCATTAAATTTCCGATTTCATTACTAATAGATTTTCTTTGTGCTCTTAACTCATCACCTTTAAATTTAGCTTGTCTATTCTTTTTATCCAAATCTAATACTTCATCAACTAGACATATCTTTGAATCTTGAAATTTTTTCCTTATATTTTCTTTAACTAAATCTGGGTTTTCTCTTAAAAATTTAATATCAATCATATTACATCCTCCTTGTTCATTTTTGTTAAATAAAAAATAAAATAGAAATTATTAATGTGTAAGCTTGAAGTATAAACTAAAGTTTTGATAATTTATTTTTATATAACAGTGTAATTTTGGTATATTATATAATAAAAAGTTATAAATATCAATAAAATTGAGAAATATTGGAACTGACTAGTTAATGAATTGTAAACATATATATACAAATTTTATTTTTTATCCTGTAGTAACATTGACTAATAAAAAAAAATATGTTTATATATAATAGTAAAAACAGAAGAGCCTATTACTTTTATTGAAAGGATATAAATATAAACAAAGGAGCTGAGTTTAGTATGGATGAAAATACTGAAAATAATAATTCTAAAGAAGTAGAAAAAGAGGTAGAAGAAAGGCAAGAAGAAAATATAGAACAAAATAATGAAATTATAAAAAAAACTGTTAATAAATTTTGTATATTAAGTTTTATTATTGCAATAATTGGTTTGTTTTCATTCGCACTTTTTTGTGGAGGAATAGCAATAATACTTGCAATAATAGGATTAGTAAAATATAAAAATAATGCACAAATAGGTAAAGGGTTTGCAATTTATGCAATTGCTTTAGCAGTAATGGAAATAATTGTATGGATATATAATTATTTGTGTGTGAATAATTTAAAAGGTTAAAAATTATGACAGGATAAATATATTAAAACATATTTATTTCGAATATGAATTAAGAAAAAATATTCAATAAAAAGTTAAAAGATAATTTATAGTAATAAATATATACAAAAGGAGGAGTAGTTATGAATAGCAAAAGAACAAATCGTTTAGTTGCAATATTAAATGTTATAGCAATAGCAACTTTTTATTTATTATCATTTTCAGAAAAATATTTGCTATCTAGTATGCTTACAGGATATGGTGTAGCAAAATCTATTTTTAATAGTCTTTTAATTGATACTTTACTAAACAATCTACAAATAATAATGGCTGTAGTATATAGTGGAATAGGAATACTGAATATTATTTGTGCGATTCAGAATAAAGAAAAGAAAAAGATATTTTTTTGGCAATTAGTTTTTGGATTTTATGAAATATGGAATGCAATTATATTGATTTTTGCTTTACAAGATTATGAATTTATAGAATGGGGAGAAAAAATTCTATTTGGAATAATCCCAATAATATTTGCAATAATAAACTTTATTTTTATAAAGAAAAACAAGCCTAAAGTAATTCAAATAATATCATATTTTGGAGTAATCGTACTTTCGATACTTTATATATTTGATGTAATAGGGGTGTATTGGAATATAATATCTGTACTAATGCAGTTAATATATATACATTATCAAGAGAAAAATATAGAAGAAAGTAAATCAACAAAAATCACTAATATTATCTTATATTACATATTACAAATAATATTAGTTGTGAGTTTTCTAGGAATCATTTTAACTTCTCTATGTATAACTAAAGTAAATGATAGTAAATGGGAAAAAGAATTAATTAATTTATATAATGATATAGAAAACTTACAAGGTGCAAAAACTAAAGAAATATATATTCCAGTAGAAAAAAATTATAAATATGGATTTGTAGACAGTAAAGGACAAGAAAAAATAAAATGTCAATATGATAGAGTTTCATATTTTAACCAAGTAGAAATCAATAATGAATTATATTATATTGCACTTGCTAAAAAAGATAATAAATTTTATATAATTTCAAAAACTAATAACAATTTTATAATAAGTGGTAATTTAGAAAAATATTTGCAAACAATAGATGAACATTTAGAAAAAACAATGACAAAAAGTATAAACAAACAAGAAGATTATGGGAAAGGCTATCTACAAATTTTTGAATTTTTATTTCAAGTATCTACAAAAGGAGAGAAAGAATTAACTCAGCAGACAATAGAAAAAAGCAATATAACTAATACCAGTACTTTGAATGAAAAAAGTGCAAAGTATTATTATAATAATACAAATTTTTCTATGATAATAGAACCGATAAATGATGATATGAATAATTATGATAAATATAATTATGAGAACTATTATAATGAAGATGAAAATACATCTTATTTATCATCATCAAATACAAAGCACAAAGTAACTATATATAAAACTAATGGAGAATACGAAACAAGTATAATATATTTACCAGGTTTTAATGAATATAATGGTACATTAGATATTTTTTTAAATGGATACATTGAATTTAAAGATGAAGAAAATGAAAAAAATGGTTGGTTTGATGACAAAGGAAATAAAATAACAGTTCCTAATACATATACAATATATGATATAAAAGATAATAAAGCAATTTTAGAAGTATATAACATAGATGAAAATGCAGAATTTTATTATATTATTATAGATATGACAGGAAAAATTTTATTAAAAACAACTGCTATTGATGTATATGATGATATGTATTTAGTTAAAAATGAGAATAATAAAATGGTTTTACTGGATAAAGATTTAAATGTAATTTCAAATGAATATGATAAAATTATTTCTACAATGGAAATGGATTTATCAAGTATGCATAGTTCTTATTATTAAAATAAAAAATGATTAATTAATAAAGAATCGTTTTAGATTAAATTTTTAAAGCGATTTTTTGTGTAAATTTTTAGTCAATGAAGTATATATAAAAAATTAATATATTACGAAAATATTACAGAAATATTAAAAAAAAATTACATGAATGAAAAACGTTTATAAAAGTAAAATACTAATATATACTATTAGACATAAAGTAAAGAATAAAAGGTAAAAATATGGAAAAATTGTAAATTATAATATAATTTAAATAAGAGAGAATAAAAAAGATGAATAAAACTAAGGAAGAAAATTGCAAAAGAGGAAATAAAAATAAAGATATATTAAAAAAGTTGAAAGTCGACGAAACAAAAAGAACAAAAGGAATAACCTTAATGGCATTAATTATCATTATAGTATTGCTAATACTAGTTGGAATTAGTATTGCAATATTTAATGGAGAAAATGGAATATTAACAAGAGCAAGTGATGCAAAAATAGAAACAGTAGTAGCAACAGTAAAAGAAAATTTATATTTAGAACAAATAGAAAAAGTAATAGATGACAAAGAAGTAATACCAGAGTCATTATTAGCAGAAAAAAGTAAAAAGGACAGTACAACAATCAGAAGACGGAAAATATTATATATATTATGCACTAAAAGAAGATGCTATAAAAGGAATGCAAGGATTAGGAAAAGGAAATGTAGCAAATTTAAGAGATGTATTTTTAATAGATGATAAATTAAATGTAAAATATATATATCAAGTAATGGAAAAGAATATGGAGACAAAATAGAAGAAAAAATATTAGAAGATGAAACAAAAATAAGGTTTTCGAATAAAGCATTTAGTGAATATGTATCAAAAATATCAGGAGCAACAGAAGAGGAAATGAAGTTTGAATGGATGAAAAATCAAACTAGTTTGACAATAACAGATCCGGCAGTAGACAGTTTAGAAGATTTAGTATTTTTTCCCAACTTAGAAAGTTTAACTTTAGGAGAATATGGAAATAATATACCTCAAATAACAACAATGGATGGCGTAGAAAATTGTACAAAACTAAAGAGTTTAACAGTATTATATGGCTCAGACAAAGATTATTCGGCAGTAGGAAATTTGGATAATTTAGCAACTTTTAACAGATTTGCTGGAAATGATTATAAAAATATAATAGATGCTTTAAAGTATTGTAAAAGTATACAAAATGTTTCAATTAGAAATCAAAAGATATCAGATATGAGTAAAGTTGCAGAATTGGGTAATTTAAGAACATTGATTTTTAGGAATAATGATATAAGTAAGATAGAGGGATTAGAAAATATGAATAATTTAGAATATCTAGATTTATCAGATAATGAAATAATAAAAATAGAAAGCTTAGAAAATTTGGTAAATTTAAAAGAATTATACTTAAGGAATAATCAAATATCAGATATAACACCTTTAAGTAAAAATACATCATTAACAACTTTAGATTTAAAAGGAAATTCTCAAATAGATGGAAATAAAAGTAACTACACATATGAAAGATTAGAAAAGTTAAATAAGATAGGGGAAATATTAGATAGAGGAGGAGAGATTAATGCTGATATAGATAAATTAGGACTATTCACAAATTATAAAATACTAGATTTATCTAATCAAAATTTGACAACATTAGAGCCGATAGAGTGATTAACACAGTTAACTACTTTAAATCTAAATGCTAATAAATTAACATTAGAAGATGAAAGATCGCAAGAAATATTACAAAGTTTGAAAAATTTAGAAAATTTGAATTTGACGAATAATCAAATTGTAAATATAAAAGCAATAAACAATTTGAATAATTTAAAATTGCTATATTTACAAAGAGAAAATAATAATGTCAATTTAGTAGAAATAGAAGATATCATTTCAAATTTAAATTTATTAACTGTATCAACACAGAGTTTAAAAACAATAGTAAATTGTGATGTTAATAAAATAACAAAATTGAGAATAATAAATAACAATTCTTTAGCAGAAATACCAAATTTATTAAAATTTGAAAAGTTAACTGACTTAGCATTAAGTAATGATATCTATATAAAAGATTTAAGTACAATATCAGATATAATGAGTTTAAAAGTTCTAAATTTAAGTAATACTAATTTACATGGAAGAATGATAGATTTTTCAAAACTAACAAATTTAACATATCTTAATTTAAGAGGAAATACTTTATGGAGCGAAGATTTAGAAAATTTAAAAGCATTAAGGAATAATACAAATTTAACAATAGATTTAAGTAATAATTCAATAATAGATGCAACAGCACTACTAGAATTAAATCCAAATACGAAAATTAATTTAACAGGAAATATAAATTTATCACAAGAGTCAAAGGATAAATTAAAAGAAAGATTTGGAAATAAGGTAACTTTTTAATTAATCATCTAAGAGAGAAGTAAATATGGAAAATATATTTTAAGAAATAATTTAAAATTTATAATTTTCAAAAGAAATAATAAAAAGATAAAAATAAATTATATTATAAAAAATGCTTATAGAAATAGGACTAAGTAATAAAAGTAAAATATGAAAATTAAGGAAAATTTTCAAAACTATGTATAATTTTTGGTAAAGAGATAAATGAATGGAATTGGTTAATGAGTATAATTGATTCAATATAAAAATTAGTAATTGATTTCTTAAAGTAATTATTGTAATCTATATATATCAACAAGTAATTACTTAACTTTATCAAATTAAAACGTAAGCATTATAATTCGCCAAGCGATTACAATAAATTTTTTGAATGTTTTTTAGGAGTAAAAAATGAAAGCTAATTTTTATGTAGAAAATCAACGTTTCTGCTTTGCTTTTGACAGAAACGTAATTGAAGAAATAAATGGAGAAAGATATATTTTACCAGAAAAAGGGGCTAAAAGTTATACTTCAACCTTTTCTAATTGTATAGATAGATATTTAATAGATATTTTAAATATTGGAAGAAAAGTATAGTACAAAGAAGAAGTTGAAGATATAGAAATTTTAGATTATGTACGAAACTATGGCTTATTTGGATTTATGGCTGATTTTCCAGTTAATAGATATTATGTGTTAGATGATACTGTTGCTTTAAGAGATTATAATTTAATTGATTATGAAGATCATATAACAACTATGAAATTGGAAGAATACTTAAAATTCTTTATGCCAAAGCTAAATGATAATCAAATTAAAGAGCTTATTGAAAAATGTAGAAAAAATATATCTCCTAGGATTATGGAAAAATATCTTACACCAGAGCTAAATGAATTTTTGATTTTCTCTAAAAAGTATGGAGAACCTGTTGATATGATTTTACAATATGCAAAAATTTTATATTATTATCTAGTTAACTTTGTAGAAGAACATTACTTAATGAATTATTCTCCACTTATAGCAATAAATAATCTTTATACTAATATAGAAGCTTACACAATAGTGAAATAGGTTTAGTTTAGGGTTATTTAAAGCAAACAATAGATTTGAATTTTTTAGTAAATTTATCACAAGATACTATTATGCTTAAGATTTGCAAATTCTGCCATAAGGCTTTTATACCTAAAAATTCAAAGGCAGAATATGATACACCACAATGTAAGAATAAAGCTAATGTTTACAGTTTTAGGAAAAGAGCACAAGAGGAAGATTTATAGAATAAAAAATATTTTCAAAATGTTGTTATTACTATTATTCTATATTATAATATATATATCAAATATTAAGGAGAGACTATAATAATGCAAGAAGTAACATATAGAGTTTATGCTGATGAATCTGTTAGTAATGGAAAATTTTATAGTAATTTTTATGGTCGGTGCTTTAGTAAAGATTTCTGATGTACAAGCAATAGAGAAAGCATTGAATGATAAAAAAGATGAACTAAATTTAAAAGGCGAAATTAAATGGACAAAAGTTACTGGAAATTATTTAGATAAATACATAGAAATGATAAATTTATTTTTTACATTTATTAAATCTGGCAAAATAAAATTTAGAGTAATGTTTGGACAAAATGCTTATGTCACATCCGGATTAACAAAAGAACATACAGATAATGAATATAGTATTTTATATTATTATTTTTTAAAAAGTGCTTTTGGACTAAAATTTAGTAATCCCACCCCATTTAAAAATAAAGTAAACTTTTCGTTTTATTTAGATGATTTGCCTTGTAGTGAAAATCAAAAAAATAGTTTAAAAAGAAGTTTATATAGATATAATCATGAATTAAAACAAAATAATATTGAAATAACCGAAATAATAGAAATCAACTCAAAAAAACATGTCATTCAACAATGTATGGATATTGTTTTAGGAGCAATGAATTTTAGATTAAATGATTTACACAAAATAAAAGATTCTGAGACTGGAAAAAGGTCTAATAGAACTATTGCTAAAGATAAGTTATATAAGGTAATTTATTCTAACATTACAGCAATAAGGCCAAGATTTAATGTAGGAATTAATACTGGAATAGATGGAGATATCAACAATTATTGGAAACATTTATATAGACATTGGAATTTTGTTTCTTCATATTCTCATTTTGATAAATCATTGACGAAAAAGAATATTAGAAAAAATAAAAATTAAAGCTCCATTAATCCTAGACCGCGAATAAATCGTAGCCGTTAAAACGGATTAACAGAGCTTTTATATTAAAATATCATAAGATATTTATAATCTATTATATGGTATTTGTTAATATATTATACTAGAATTCTTATCTTTTGTCAAATACATTGTACATTTAAAAAATTTAAATGTCAATAATTTTTGATTAATTTAAAATATATAAACTGAAATTCAACTTGATTATAATTTTATTTTAAATAAAAGTACATTTATAATATTTGAAAGACATGCCAACTTAAAATATAAATATAGCAATAGAACATTCTGGTATAGAGGATTCTATGTATGTACGGTAGGAAATAACAAGACAGCAGTATATAATTATGTGCAAAATAAATTAAGAAGACATGATGACAGATCAAATAACAATAAAAGAATATAAATACCCTTTTAAAGGGTAGTAAGTAAAAAAAACGCAAATGAAAGTGGCGTAAGCTGTCAAACAGGGACGCTTCAGTGTCAGCTAGTATTAAGGTCTTATAGGCCGATATGAAAATCCCCCAGTTATACTGGGGGATAATTATAACAGAAACACTTTGAATTTAGAAATAAGTTCAAGGCTTTTTTTGTGTTATAGGAAAAATCGAAGATTTTCCTATAACAGCAATTAATGCACACAATTTTACTTGCGTAAAATTGGCGCGCGAACAAAGACGCGACATATAACTAAGCTAAAAAGTTAAAGAATTAAATCATGTCGCTTTTGTTCTGGGAGATTTTTATCTACATTTTAAAAATATAAAGTTATACCAAAACAATTTTAAAAGACTAAAAATTAAAAAAGACTTTAAAAATTCTTATACAAAAAGCTTAAGCTTCCTTGAGGTGTGCATAGTTGCTAAGGCAAATACACAT